>CANHCM010000277.1 GCA_947459155.1 Bacteroidota bacterium
CCTTCCTTTCCGAGGTCGTAGCTTCCATCGGCGCGACGGTCGAAGCGTGCGCCCCAATCGATAAGCTCTTTCACTCTTTCGGGGGCTTCGGTAATTACGGTTCGCACCACCGATTCGTCGCAGAGCCCGTCACCGGCTACCAGGGTATCGTGGATGTGTTTCGCAAAAGAGTCGCCTTCAACAGTTACAGCGGCAATCCCGCCCTGGGCATATTTCGTATTCGACTCATCCTCATTGCTTTTGGTGATCATCAACACCTTTCCATACGGGGCAACCTTCAAGGCGAAGCTTAATCCGGCGATGCCTGAACCGATCACAAGGAAGTCGGTTTTGCGGGAGTGTTCAACGTGCATAGGGCAAAGATGATTAATTCGCCTCAGAGAAACGGAGAATGCGAAGAATAGTTGACCCTTGGCTGGCATATTCTTCTTAAACGATGCAGCGTTTAGGACAAGCGATGAATTGATTACTTTTGAAGACTTAGATTAACTGATCATCCATGCGAAACCTTACCACTGTTATTTTGCTGTTGTTTCTCGTATCCGGGATTCCGGCAATGGCTCAAACCGTTATTTTTTCTGAGAACTTTAATGGCGGCAACCCTCCTTTTAGCTTGAATACAAGTGATCTGGGAAGCACCACTAATGGAAGCAATTTCTGGGTTATTAACAATTCGTATTCCGGTGGTACATTCAACCCTGTTTGCGCCGGAGTTCCAATTCCACTTCCAATTACAGTAATAGCCACGCCTAATCAGCCTGCCACAATAACGGGGTTTCCTCAGAGCAACTATCTGCACATTGTAAACGGAGCGGCCAACAATGCAGGAGTAAGCAATGCCAATTTTGCCGCAGCGGATGGTCTCTGCGTGCCAGCTGAGAACAATTTTGCCAGCATGTCAAACAGCATTAGTACCGCAGGAAACACAAATGTAAGCCTGAGCTTCTGGTATCTGTGTCAGGGTGGCCCACCCTCCATGTTCGGCGAAGCTTATTATTCCACCAATGGAGGAGCTTCCTGGACTTTAATTCCGGGAGCCAGTAATTTCTCAGCGACGCCCAATTGGACTTTTTTTTCAATTACAGACCCCGCGTTTGACAATCAGCCAAACCTCAGATTTGGGTTCCGCTTTGTGAACACCCCCGGTGGTGCTGCAGCAGAGCCTTCATTTTCTGTCGACGATATCGTTGTTAGTGCTTCGGCGGTCGGGCAAAATAGCATTGTAACCGGCAACTTCGGTTCCGGACCATTTTGCCCCGGAGATGTCATCCAAATACCCTTTACGGCCAACGGCACTTTTAATGCAGGCAACGTGTTTACGGCACAGTTATCCGATGCCGGAGGTTCTTTTTTCACGCCGATTGGTATTGGGTCGTTGAATGGCACCACGAGTGGAGTTATTACGGCTACCATACCTGTCGGAACCACACCGGGAACAAACTACATTATTCGGGTAACGGGTTCAAACCCCTCGGTGATTGGCTCAAACTCAACAACCATTAATATCGGCGCGGGTCCTACAGCCAGCATCGATCCTTCTTCCATGACCAGTGTGTGTGCCGGCGGTTCGGCCGTTTTAGCCTACAACGGAAGTCCGGGAACTTTGCAGTGGTTCAGCTCAACCAACGGAATAACCTTTACACCCATCGCTGGTGCCACTGCCGATGTACTGACTTCTCCACCTATCAATGGCACTACATTCTTTCAGGTAGAGGTAAGTACCAATTGCGGCATTTCCACATCGCCGGCCTGGGTGGTTAACTTATCAAACAATGTTACCATTCCGCTTCAAACCTCACCCAACACACTCAATCTTTGCAACGGTCCGATTACGGTATCGACCATCGGCAACTTTACCGGCCTGGTTTGGTCTGGTGGTCAAACAGGATCAGCGATCGTGGTAACCACTCCGGGCACGATTTCGGTGAGCGGGCAAGATTTAAATGGTTGTCCGGCGAACTCAGCACCACTGAACATTATTCAAACCACGCCGGCTCCACTTACCGTAAACCCCGGAAATCCTATTCTTTTTTGCGGAACTCCGATAAACCTTACGGCCAGCCCGGGGTTTGCCAGCTATCAGTGGTCGACCGGCCAAACGGGGCCAAACTTCGTGGTTACCTCGCTTCCGGCTACGCCCATTACGGTTTCTGCCACCGACAACAATGGCTGTAATGTGGCCCCTGTTCAAGTGGATGTGCAGCCGGCCGGAAATGTAAGTGTTCCGGTAACGCCCAGCGTAGCGGCCATTTGTAACGGCGAGCCTGCCACATTGAGCGCGGCTCCGGGCTTTAACGTGTACCAATGGTCGAACGGCGCTTTGGGGCAAAACATTACCGTGAGTTTAACGGGTTATTATTCGGTAACCGTTACCGACGCGAACGGCTGTACAGGAACCTCAGCCCTGGTGGAAGTCATCCAAAGTCAATTCCCCATTTCGAATTTCAGTTACACGCAGAACCAGGGCGGCTACACCATCAACTTTAACAATACCTCGCAAAACGGGCTCAGCAGCTTCTGGGTGTTTGATTCGCTTTCGACCTCTCCTTTAGACGAGCCTTCTTTCACCTTCCCCGAAAGTGGGCCTTATTACATTACATTAATCACCGAAAACCCTTGTGGTACCGACACCATCACTAAACTGGTAATTGTGGCGCAGGTAGGGTTGGATGACATTCTGAGCAACTATCGAGCTTCTGCCTACCCCAATCCTTCGTCTGATAACTTCCAATTTGCCTTCGAAACCGAAAACCCTGAGTTTTTCCATCTTATTCTTACCGACTTAAATGGAAGGGTTTTAACCGAAAAGTCGACCACGGCTGTCGGTCCTACAGTTGTGCAAATTCCCGGAGAAAACTTATCGAAAGGCCTGTATTTACTGCGTGTTCGAACCCCGAAAGGGAATAGTGTGCTTAAGCTAATCAAACACTGATTCCTCATCTTATTTTTCGAGATTAAAAAGGCTTTTTAACTCAACATAAAGTCCTACCTTTGTCAAGGTTATTTTAGCAATAACCAATACCAACGATTCTGTTTTTGGTAGATTTACAGAATTCACTTGGTGGTTTGTGAAACAAAAAGGCGCTTCGGCGCCTTTTTGTTTTTGTGCCCCTTCACATTGAAACCTAAAATTGCTTTTCTGAGTATAATCGGGCATTACAGCAATCCATGTGAAGCACGCAATACTCGTTAACACTCTCATTTCTTGCTTGTTGGCTCTGCCTTTTATTGGCAAGGCTCAGGTGGCTTGCGGCTACACCTTCAGTTACTCCTCCACTTTACCCTACACCCCAATCCCTGAAGGTCAGGGTACTTTGGTGCTGGCAGCTGGTGCCGACCAGCCTTCTATGCCAGATGATATTTCGCCTACTGATGAGGATTTTTTTCCCCAGCAAGACATCGGTTTTCCATTTCAATTCAACGGACAAACCTACACTCAGTTAGGTGTTGCCACCAATGGCTGGATATGGTTTGGGCAAAACAATCCGGTGCGGGCTGCCGGTTTGGTGTTTCCATTCACCCAGGTGCTGAACACCGCCTTTCCGATTGAAGGAATCGTTTCGGCGCTGAATGCCGATTTGGAGGGCCGTTGGACTGCCGGACAGGCGCAAATCAGACTTCGCAAGAGTGGTGTAGCTCCATTTCGAAGCCTTAGCATTGAGTGGAGCAATTTCAAATCGCTCGACGACGCCGAAGGCACCGGATTTTGCGGAGAAAACAGAAATCGCTTCGATTTTCAGATTATTCTCGAGGAGGACCAATCGA
>CANHCM010000278.1 GCA_947459155.1 Bacteroidota bacterium
ATTGGTGGTCCTTATTGGGAGAAGGAGAATGGAGCGGCGATGAAGAGTTATCAGGATTTTAACCCGATTGATAAAGTGGCAAACTGGGACACGCCGATGTTGGTAATTCATGGCGGGCTCGATTATCGCGTGCCGGAGTCGCAGGGCTTTCAGGCCTACACAGCGCTTCAATTGCGCGGTATCAAGAGTCGGTTGCTGTATTTTCCCGACGAGAACCACTGGATTTTACAGCCTCACAATGCACTGGTTTGGCAGCGCGAGTTTTACCGTTGGCTAAAAGAAACCTTATAGGTTAGGGCCTACTGAAAAACACGCAATGAATTTGTTGTAAGCAGTTTAACTCCTGTTTGAGCCAATTTAAAGGCAAGGTTTTTAAGGACAGCTATTCAAAATCTAAGGCATTTCGTTAGCCAGAAATACTTCATCTGTTTCGTGCCCGCGGCTCGCATCTGATGCATTTATCTGGCGATGCTGCTGCGCGGTCTGACTTTTTAGTAGGCCCTGGATTAGTCCGGCGGAAAATCACAAGAGTAGCGCCAGAACTTCGGCAGCGGTACTTTGGCCTTTGTCGCGGTTGTACCATTCCTGGGCCATGAGCTGAAGGCTTTCTTTGGCGATGCCGGCCTTCTTTCCAGCGATGAATTGAGCCTGAAGCTCGGCAGGTCGAGGGCCCCACCGTTTAGGATTGGACGTGGGCGCATCGTTGAGGATGAGCATGGGTATTGAGCGGCTGCCTTGGGTGAGAAAGCGATCCATTAGTTCGGGATTTTCGTCGCGGTACACTATGCTAAAACGGCAGTTTGGGATGCATTCGGCCAGGCGTGCAATGACGGGTGTTGTTTGAGCCGCATCTCCGCACCAGGCTTCGGTGAGGAGTGTGAGTGCGCAGGAGGTCATCCCGCGAAGCGCCGCAATATCGGCCTCTGAAGGCTTGTAGGTTTTGTAAACCCGCTTCATTCGGCTCAAATTCAGGCGGGTGAAGTCAATGAGAGCCTCGGTTTGTTGAGGTCCGGAGGTGGCTTTGCGGTTCACCAAGGCTTCAACAGCCCTGAGGTATTCGGGAAAGGAGTGAAAAACCTGTGGATTAAGGATTTGCTGTTCCATGCTGCAAAGGTGGCTAAAAGTGGTGGTGTGAAAGGTGATTGTAGTCACCAATAGGAGCAAGCTGAGCGGGAATTCCTACTTTTGGGGCGATGATACAATCGATGACCGGCTTCGGGAAATGTCAGGCAGCCTTGGGCTTACGTACCTTGGTGGTTGACATTCGCACCTTGAACAGTAAGCAGTTAGATGTGAATCTCAGGCTGCCTCAGGTGCTCAGAGAAAAGGAGGCGGAGATTCGCCAGCAGCTTTCAAAGGTATTGGAGCGCGGAAAAGTGGATGTGTTTATCAGCTTCAAGACCGAAGGTGGCGACAATCTTCTCGTCAATGAACCCTTGATTGCCAGTCGTGTGGAGCAATTGCGAAAGATTGGAGGCGCTCTCGGGGTAGACACCTCGTCGGTTTTTTCGGTTGTGCTGGGCATGGCTGATGTTTTTCAGGAGCCTGAGGAGCCGCTCACTGAAGCTGAATGGGAGGTAGTTCAAACTGCCGTTCAGACCGCTTTAACGGAAACCCGTGCATTTCGTCGGCGCGAGGGTTCGGGGCTGGAGGCCGATTTGAGACTGAGGCTGGAGGCTATTGAGAAGGCATTAACACAAGTGGCCGAACTCGAGCCGGAGCGAACTCAAGGTTTGAGAGAGCGTTTAAGGCAACGTTTGCAGGATTGGCAGGTTGGCGTTGATGAGAATCGTTTTGAGGAGGAGATGATTTACTATCTCGAGAAGCTCGATATTTCGGAGGAGAAGCAGCGTTTGCTCACCCATTGTCGTTATTTTGATGAGGTTTTGTCGGAACCCGACTCTCAGGGAAGAAAGCTGGGCTTTATTTCGCAGGAGATGGGTAGAGAAATCAATACCATTGGATCAAAGGCCAACCATGCCGGAATTCAGCGTTTGGTGGTGTTGATGAAGGACGAGCTTGAAAAGATGAAAGAACAACTCAACAACATATTGTGAGCGGAAAGTTAATCATCGTTTGTGCGCCCAGCGGAGCTGGAAAGACCACTATCGTGAGGCATATTCTGGAAAACATTCCGGGAGTTGAATTCTCTGTTTCGGCGACCAACAGAAAGCAGCGTCCGACCGAGGTTAACGGGGTTGATTATTATTTTATCGACACTGATGACTTCACGGAACGTATTGGCCGGCAGGAGTTTTTAGAATGGGAGGAAGTGTATCCCGGCACATTTTACGGAACCCTAAAAAGTGAGATTGAGCGGATTTGGAATCGCGGAAATCATGTGATTTTCGATGTGGATGTGGAGGGCGGATTGAACATTAAGCGCCATTACGGTGAGCGGGCGATGTTGGTTTTTGTGCAACCGCCATCGCTTGAGGTACTTAAGGAGCGGTTGAGGTTGAGGGCGACGGAGACGCAAAAGGACTATGAGGTGAGGGTAAAGAAGGCTGGGCGTGAGATGGAATATGCGCGGCATGCCGACAAGATTTTGATCAACGATACCCTCGATAAGGCCTTGAAAGAGGCTTTGGATCTGGTTAAGTCTTTCTTATTTGAATCCTGATGCAGATCGGGTTGTTTTTCGGTTCGTTTAATCCTATCCATAACGGTCATCTGGCGATAGCCGGCTTTATGGCCCAATTTACCGGGCTTGAAAAGGTGTGGTTGGTGTTAAGTCCGCAAAACCCCCTGAAAGCGCGCAAAACATTGCTGGCCGATTATCATCGTTTAGCGCTGGCGCGGATTGCTGTAGAGGAATATTCGTACCTGCAGGTAAGCGATATTGAATTCGGTTTGCCAAAGCCCTCATACACAGCGGTTACCCTGGCTCATTTGAGGGAAAAGTATCCACAGCATCAGTTTTCGCTCATTTTAGGCAGCGATAGTTTGGAGACCTTTCCCAAGTGGCGCAATCCGGAAGCCATCCTTGCGCAGCATAAGCTATATGTTTTTCCCCGTCCGGGCCATGATGGCGGCTCATTGCGGGAGCATCCTTCGATAGAGTGGGTGAGTGGCTTGCCTTTGATGGAAATTTCATCCACCTTCATTCGGGATGCCATTGCCCAAAAGAAAGATGTTCGGTTTTTAATGCCGGAGAAGGTATATGAATATCTTCTGGAGATGCATTTTTATGAGCGTGGTAAAGTAAGCGGGCAGTAGTGTGTTTTTCTGTAAGAAATGCCCCTTTTTTCAAGTCGAGGTGGGGGTACCAAGCTGTTTTTCAATGATATTGTCCAGGTAAATTGCTCCAAAATATCGTGTCGAGAAAGACATCGATTGCAGTTTTTGCTATTTTCGCCCCCAAACCTAAATTTAACATGAAACGACTACTACTCTTGCTGATACTCTCAGCGGCAGGTGTATTGAGTTCAGGAATTGTGCACAGCCAATGCACATTTTCGAATGTTCAATATCCTACCACCATTTTCACCCCTACGTCGACCACATTCCAGGCGGCTTCTGCATTGATTTATGCCGGGGAATACTCCGTTTACAACGTAACCAACGGGGCCGTTTATGAGTGGTCGCTTTGTGCGGCCGATGGCGCTATTTCTACTTATGATTCACAGTTGACGCTTTTTAACGCCAACAACACTTCAACATCGATTGCATATTCAGATGATTTTTGTG
>CANHCM010000279.1 GCA_947459155.1 Bacteroidota bacterium
TCCACCAGCAGAACGATTTTTTCAATTTCAGGGGGCCTGCCTCACTCAGCCTTTCGGGGTAAAGCAGCGGCTCGTTCAGGCATCCCGTGCTCCGCGGCACACGGTGCCTTGCTACGCCCGGTGGCCCATTCCTCTAGTTACACCGGAGCCTAATTCCGGGTTCCCAGGAGCAAACGCTCTAGCCGACCATCGGCCTTCCACCACCAGAACATCAGCAAAGGCCCAAAGAATACAATGCCCAACACCGAAGCCAGGGCTCCCAGAATCAAGCCGCGTAACGAAAAGCGCTCGCGCCAGGCTATCCACAAACCGGAAAAGAGCAGATACATCAGAAAATCGAGATTAAACTGTCCACTCCAATTCCAGGCCTGCATGTTGCCCAGAAATACGTCGAATAAGTTAAGTCCTTCACGCCCAATCACCACCGCTGTATAAATGGCCACTGTAGCGCTAAATACTGCTACCAGGGCCGGAAACACCCTATTTTGCATTGATTATTTTTAGGCTGCAAGCTTAGCCTAACACCCGTTGATGGTGTAGACGGAAACGTACAATTCGCACATTCATTGAATAGCGAATTTACAATGTACTTTCAGGCCCTAAGAATAACCCATAACAAAGGCGAAAAATACCCGAACGAATTGAATTGTCTCAATCAATCGTTTATTCGCAGCCAATATGAACCACCATGTTTCTCAACACCCTGAAGATTGGGGTGATTCCACATTGGAGATAAGGTTTCCGACAATTCTTTATCTTCATAAATAAAATAATTGGGCAACAAGGTTTCATATTTCTTTGCATTGGCCAATAAATACATCGCTAATCCATATTGCTCAGAATAAAATCGATCACACATAAATTGCGGATAATCGTAAGGCAGATAGATATCGTGGATATGCACAATAACCCCTTTTTTCAAGCGGGGCAGAATCTCCAGAAAAAATACCATCGCATCAGAATTGGGTAAAATCCTGTGCGAATTATCTACAAAGAGAATATCATTTTCATGGAGTTCATCCAAAATGTTAAAATCGATATTTTCGAAGGGTTTCCGGATGACCTTATTGGCTAAATGGTCGATTTCGGCGCGAGGCTGGGGATCGATGGAAATAATCTCGGTGCTTAAACGCTGGTCTGTTTTTGCTTTATACGCCACCTTTGTAGAATTCCCAGAACCTATTTCTATATATTTCTTTGGCTTATACTCGGTTATCAAGGTGTAAATTCCAATAATATCAAGTCCGGGCAAAAACCCATTATTCCATGTTGGCTTTGTCGCATCGGTTTCTTTTTCAGAACTCTGTATCTCCCAAATGCGGTCTTTCAACAGCAGTGATTTCCCGATCAGACTTTTGTAGGTTTCACGATGGGTATCAATGATTTTATACAATTCGGAATGTGGTGGTTTTCCATAACCATATCTGGGTTTGAAATCAACTTTATACTCCAAAAATAGGTTCTGAAATTTAGGATTAAAAAAACGGTATACCTGTTTTATTTGGTCCTTTATACTCATAGTTTAAACTGATTAAAATCAACAAACTCATTCGAAAGCGGCAAATATAAAAATTAAGCCTATCTCTTTAAGCACAGCATTTACATGATGCCGAGAACGTCAAACACCGAGTATTGCTCAACTTCAGAAACTGCTGAAAATCTCAATTAACTCTGGCAATCTTCGATCGACTGTTGTTTTAGCCAGACAATTATATCCACACCTTGAGGTCGAATCCTGTCTGGTTCAAAACCAAAAACTAAACGTTAAACAAAGTCAGGGTATAACATTTGCCCGAAATATTCGCTGAGCCATTGGTGATTCAAACGCTCGGGACTGAGTTGCAGGTAGAAATTCGACAAGGCCAATGCGAAGAAGGCCTGCAATTGCTCTTCGCTAAGCCTAAGCTGGAGCTCTTTTACCCAAACCTGAATAAAGTCGAGTCCGGCAATGAAATCGGCTTTCTGTGCAGCTTCGGCAAAGCGCAGATCTGAGCGCAGCATCAGCAGGCGTCGTTGAAACAAGCGGGCATCGCGGTGGTGGAGTAAAACTTCAATCAAGCCGGGATCGATTTGCTGCACTTTCCGCTCGGCCTCTGCCAACTGCGAAGCCTGCCGCAGATGCAAGGCCAGCAAGCCATCTACAAAAACCTCCATGTCGGCAAAATGGTGGTAAAACTACGATTTGCTGATACTTACCGCCTCGGCCATCCGCTCCACTTTGAGCGCTTGTGGACCTTCTTCGGCAAAAAGCCGGTACCCATGTTCCAACCAAACCTGTTCGCTAGGGTTTCGATAGAATTCTGTGACACTCAAATTCCGCATAATGCCTGCAATAGATGCGGCAAGTTAGTGGTTTGTGGGTCGCTTTTGGAAAAATGGTCAGTCCTAAAACCGAATTCCCACCTGCACTTTACCGAAATAAATGGGACGTTCTTCGGTTTGCCCAACGATAGGGTGCGGGTTCGACTGGTAAGCCACATAGGCAAAACCAACCGGCATTAAGTTCACGTAGAGCGGTGTACGCTTTTTCTTGAAGAAGTGAATGCGATAGCCGGCCAGCATACCAATTTCATAATCGACGCTATTGTAATCGTTGCCGTTCACCACCGAATTGCGCACTCTTCCGGGCCCAATGGCATTGTAAAGCTCGGCGTTCAAACCTTTCCAGATGTATTGTCTGTAACCAAATACAAGGGCCGAATTGGAAAACTCACCTTCTGTTTCGCGGAATTCAAAAGGACGGTGGGCAAAGCCAAGATACACGTCGGCAGAGGTGGAATTGTTCGCATAAACCTGACGTAAAATACGGGCTGAATAAATATTTCCGGGAAATATTGGCCATAGTGCATTTACCTCAACAGCCCATTTACGCTGAGAAAGAAGGGTGTCTTGCGACTTTAAAACTGAAGAAATGAGCAATGAAAAAGTAAAAAATGCAGTGATGAATTTCATGGTGTTTTGTTTTTTGTGTGCTGCAAAGGTGAACATCAGAAATTGGGGCTGCATTGACCAAAGTCAATAAATGAAAATCGGCAGCGAAATGACCGATTTCGATAAGAGAATCATCCAGTCAGGTGGCATTGATGGACGAGCAATAAAGGTAAAGCTGTGCAATCAATCGCGGCGGGCCCGGATTCGACTGAGCGTTTCGGGTTTTACGCCCAAATAAGAGGCAATCATATATTGAGGAACCTCGTCGGGGAGGCGTGAGTTCTGGGCCAGGAGCTCCTCATACCGCTCTTTGGGTGTTTTATAGAGGAATGAATCTAATCGCTTCGCCACCATGAGATACAGGTTTTCAGCAATCAGCCGCCCAAGCCGTTCAATGCGGGGAAACTGATCATACAAAGCCACCAGTTCGTTTTTACGAATGCGATAGATCAGGGAGTCTTGCAACACTTCTATATAATAGTCGGAAGGTAAATTGGTGAGAAAACTCCGGTAATTGCTCACAAAACTGCCGGCGAAGAAAAAAGCGAGCACCTTTTCCTCGCCTTCTCTCAAAACATAAAACCGCATGGAGCCCTCCGCCACGAAGGCAATAAAATCACCAACCTGACCTTCCTTCAGGAGAAACTCCTTTTTATTGATTCTCTCCTTGGAAAGACATTGTTCAAAGGCCTTCCATTCTTCATCGCTCAGCGGTAAAAATTGGTTGAAATAATTTCGGATGACTTCCA
>CANHCM010000280.1 GCA_947459155.1 Bacteroidota bacterium
CGGCCATCACGCTCGGCGTCCTCAATCATTTTAAGCGCCATGCGGTCTTTGATGGAGTTTCCGGGATTGGTGGTTTCCACCTTAACCAGCACCGTCGCCGGTATGTCTTTGGTAATGCGGTTAATCTTCACCAACGGAGTATTTCCGATGGTTTCGAGAATCGAGTTAAAATACATGCCGCAAAGGTAGCATTTCGGCCTTTTACCCTTGGGAATTTATTTCAACACGCCTACAAAACAATGTTCACCATGCGCCCCGGAACCACAATCACCTTTTTCGGCTGGCCGCCATTGAGCCATTTCGAGGCTTCCTCGTGCCCAAGGGCCAAAGCCTGTACTTCGGCCTGTGGCATTTCGGCCGGAACCTGAATCTGGTAGCGGGTTTTACCGTTAAAGGCCACGGGGTAGGTTACTTTGCTTTCGCGGATGAATTCCTCTTTCCACTCAGGGAAGCGGGCATTGACCACCGAACCTTGTCCGCCCGAGGCCTGCCAAAGTTCTTCGGCAATGTGGGGCGCGTAAGGCGAAAGTATGATGAGGAAATCCTGCAATACCGAGCGCTTGTGACACTTGAGGTCGTGGAGTTCATTCACACAAATCATGAAGGTGCTCACCGAGGTGTTGAAGGAGAAGCGCTCAACGTCCTCTTCCACTTTGCGGATGGTCTTGTGTAAAATGCGCAGCTCATCTTCGGTGGCGGGCTCGTCGCTGAGTTTTAAGCCACCTTGTTCGTTGTAAAACAGGTTCCACACCTTCTTGAAGAAGCGGTACACGCCTTCGATGCCGTTGGTGTTCCAGGGTTTCGATTGCTCGAGCGGACCTAAAAACATTTCATACAAGCGCAGCGTGTCGGCCCCGTATTCGGCAATGATGTCGTCGGGATTTACTACGTTGTACTTGGATTTCGACATTTTTTCGATTTCCACCCCGCAAACGTATTGGCCATCAGCGTTCAGCACAAATTCGGCGCTGGCATTTTCCGGCCGCCAACGGCGGAAGGCTTCCGTATCGAGTACGTCGTTCTTAACAATGTTTACATCCACATGAAGCGGAATGATTTTCACATCAGGATTCTGCTCCAGCAAGTCGGCCGAGATGTATTTGTTTTCACCACTGATGCGGTACACAAAATTCGAGCGCCCCAAAATCATTCCTTGATTAATCAACTTTCGGAAAGGCTCGTTTTTGGTCACCTCGCCACGGTCGAACAGGAATTTCTGCCAGAAACGGGCGTACAGCAAGTGGCCAACGGCATGCTCGGTGCCGCCGATGTACACATCCACATCTTGCCAGTAGGCTTCGGCCTCCTTGCCTACAAAACGCTGGGTATTGTTGGCGTCCATGTAGCGGAGGAAGTACCAGCTTGAGCCTGCATAGCCGGGCATGGTGTCGGTTTCGCGGCGACCGCTTGGGGTTTCGAGCCAGTGGGTGGCTTTGGCCAAGGGGCTTTCGGGCTGGCCGGTCGGTTTGAAATCATCCATCACGGGCAATTCGAGCGGCAGCGCACTTTCGTCGAGGGCATAGGCCACTCCGTTGCGGTATTCAATCGGGAAGGGCTCGCCCCAGTAGCGCTGTCGGCTAAAACCGGCATCCCGCAAGCGGTAGTTCACCTTGCCTTTTCCAATGCCCTTGGCTTCGATTTCCTGTACCGCGCGGCGGATGGCTTCATGTCCGGTGAGTCCATTTAAAAAGCCTGAATTCTTCAGCTTTGCTTCTTTGGTGGGGTCGGCCGCTTCGCTGATGTCGATGCCTTCATGAATTTCGGTCATGGGTATACCGAAATGCCGGGCGAAATCCCAATCGCGCTGATCGCCGGCCGGAACAGCCATCACCGCCCCGGTGCCATAGCCGGCCAAAACATAATCGCCCACCCAAACCGGTATCGGTTTTCCGGTAAACGGATGGATGGCGTAAGCGCCGGTAAACTCGCCGCTGATGCGCTTTACCTCCGACATGCGTTCGCGTTCGCTGCGGTTGCGGGCAACGTTAACATAGGCCTCAACGGCTGCCTTTTGCTCGTCTGTGGTGATTTCGGCCACCAGCTCGTGTTCGGGCGCCAGGGTGAGGAAGTCGACCCCGAAAAGGGTGTCGGGGCGGGTGGTAAAGACTTCGATGAACCTCTCCCCAGGGGACAGGTAAAACATAACTGAAGCCCCCTCCGATTTCCCAATCCAGTTGCGCTGCATCTCCTTCATCGAGTCGGTCCAGTCGAGGCTTTCTAAGTCAGAAAGCAAGCGCTCGGCATAGGCGGTGATGCGTAAAAACCACTGGCGCATTTTGCGCTTTTCTACCGGGTGGCCGCCACGTTCGCTCAAGCCATCCTTCACTTCGTCGTTGGCGAGCACGGTTCCCAAAGCCTCGCACCAGTTTACGGTGGCGTAGTCGAGATAAGCCAAACGGTACTGCATCAAAATATGACGGCGTGCGGCTTCGTCCATTTCGGCCCAGTCGGCCGCAGTAAACGGCTCGTGTTCGCCGCAGGCACCGTTGATGCCGGTACTTCCGCCGGAGGCGAAACGAAACTCCAACTCCGCAATCGGCTCGGCCTTTTGGGTGTTGTTGTTAAACCAGCAGTTAAACAGTTGCAGAAAAATCCACTGCGTCCACCGGTAATAACCGGGGTCGGAGGTGTTCACCTCACGGTCCCAATCGTAACAAAACCCAATATTGTTGAGCTGCTCCTTGTAACGGGCAATATTCTCAGCGGTGGTATCGGCCGGGTGACGACCGGTTTGGATGGCATACTGTTCGGCCGGCAAGCCAAAGGCGTCAAAGCCCATGGGGTGCAGCACATTGAAGCCTTTGAGTCGCTTGAACCGCGAAACAATATCGGAGGCAATATAGCCCAGCGGGTGCCCCACGTGCAGTCCGGCCCCTGATGGGTAAGGGAACATGTCGAGCACATAATACTTCGGTTTGGAGGGGTCGACCTCAGTTTTGTACAGGCCTTGTTCGCGCCATTTTTGTTGCCACTTCTGCGCTATCTCGCGGAAATTCGGTTCCATAATCTCGGTGTATTCGGGCGGCAAAGGTAAGAAGGCCATTTGGCTTTTGCCTGTTCAAATGGCTGTTAATAGATGAACAAATCGACTGAATCGTTAAGGCCTGCTCTGGCTATCTTTGCCCCAACATGACCGCTGAACAATCTTTCCAAAAGCGTCGACTGCGTTCCTCCTACTTCACCTCGGTGGTAAGTATTGCCATGGTGTTGTTTATGCTGGGGCTGATGGGTTTACTCCTCATCAATGCCCGCAAGCTTACCGATGTAACCCGCGAAGCATTTACCGTGACCCTGTTTTTCCGCGATTCGGTCGACGATGCGCGGGTTCAGCAGTTTAGCGATTCGCTGGGGCGGCTCGATTTTGTGAAATCGACCTCCTTCACCACCCGCGAGCAGGCCGCCGAAAATTTCAGCAAGGAGCTGGGCGAAGATTTTGTCGATTTCCTCGGCTATAACCCACTTCCGCCCTCGATTGATGTCAACTTCAAGCCTGAATTTGCCAACAATGCCTATTTCGCCAAAACCGAGCGCGAATGGCTGGCCAATCCAATGGTTGAGCAGGTTAGCTACCCACGCAATCTGATCAATAAGATTGTCGACAACATGCAAAAGCTCAGCTGGTTCTTTCTGGCCTTCGGAGCTGTGCTCACCCTCATCGCCGTAACGCTCATCAACA
>CANHCM010000281.1 GCA_947459155.1 Bacteroidota bacterium
AGTTGGCCACTTGCGAAGGCGGTACACCCACGCCGAGGTCGACGCAGAGTTGGCGGAACTCCTCACGGTTCTCGGTTTTCTCGATCGCGTCGATGTCTACGCCGATAATGCGGACTCCATATTTTTTCCAAACCCCCATTTCGTCGGCCTTCTTGCAGAGATTCAGCGCGGTTTGTCCGCCCATGGTGGGCAGAACAGCGTCGATTTTGCGTTCTTCGAGGATTTTAACGATGGAGGCCACCGTGAGCGGCAGCAGGTACACATGGTCGGCCGATACCTTATCGGTCATAATCGTGGCCGGGTTGCTATTGATGAGGGAGACCTCGATGCCTTCGTCGCGCAGCGAGCGTGCGGCCTGAGAGCCAGAGTAGTCGAATTCGCAGGCCTGGCCTATAATAATGGGGCCGCTGCCAATGATCAGGACGGAGCGGATGGAGGTATCTTTGGGCATGTTTCCGGGCTTAACCGGAGCGCAAAAGTAGCATAATGCCGAAAGCTTCGTTGGTCAGTGTTGGTAATTTTTGAAAACCTTTTGAGCCCTTTTTTGGGGGCCTGAACCGGGCTTTCCGCGGTGCACGGCACCTTGCTTCAATCCCTGGCCCAACACAACACGACTGATTCTCTTCGGTGAAATTATCTGAGGTGCCAGAAAGGAGGGTGTTGTGCCCATCGTTTGGCGGCTTTGCGAAGGCGGTGATTTTCAGCACTAAACTTCAATAAATACATAAAGCCTGAATTCAGCACTTCATCTTCATAGAAGCACGAAACCTCTGCTTTTGTAAAACGGTTGTTTTGCGCTGCCCAATTTTATTCATTTATTCTATTTTCTAAATCCATTCTTTCATGCAGTATTCTGATAACCTCAATAAAATCATCACTTTTTTTGTGTTTATAGAAGATCAAATTCGATTTTACTTTAGAGTATCGATAATTCTTTCTAGTGTGATCAAGGTCTTGTCCCATTTTAGGGTTAATTGATAAAAACTTGATTTCATCAAAAATAAGACTCAAATATCTATCTGCTTGTTCTTTAACCAAGTTTCTAATGTGTAAAACCAAATTCCCTCTAAATCTTCTTCCGCCTTTCTGCTGAGTCTAAATTTCATTCTGCTTGTATTTTAGGTGAAGCCTTTTTACAAAGTCATTTTTATCAAAGTCTTCATTAAAACCTGATTTTTCGCCTATTTTTAACTCTTGGATTAGTTCTTTTCTTTTGTTCTCTTCTTTTTCAAACAATCTTAATGCTGCTCTTATTACTTCAGAGGCAGAAGAATAGCAACCTGAATTGACTTTGCTATTGATAAACTTGTCAAAGTAGTCTCCGAGTAAGATTGATGTGTTCTTTGCCATGACTATAATTTTGAAAAATATACCAATTCGTGGTATTTGTTGAAATCGTTTTTGGGGAACACTATTGGTTGTGCACAACGTTCGGCGGCTTGGCGCAGTAGCCGACTGATGTGCACTGCCAATCAACATGCACCTAAGCCAAAGGTATGCAACAAGGTTTAAATTAGCAAAAGCCCCGGCAATTGAGCCAAACCGCTGTTAGCGTTTCGTTGGTTTTTCAGGTAATTTTCTCTGGTTTTATATTTGATTCGAGATACTTTGTTTTTAAAACTACCGCTACGAAGACAAGTTTCAAATTATCAAAGAATCAAATTAATGCGATTAACCCTTCGACAATCTCAGGGCTAATCTCTGATACAACGGACAGAAAAACCAAAGCTCCAGCCGTTGCCTGACCCATTTGCAACCCCACCGATATAATTCAGGAATTTGCAATAGGCATCTGCCGTACCTGACACCGTTGAGCTCCACCAATAGCCATAGCTGCCAACATCGCTGAAGGTACCATTGTCGGTGCAGTATCCTCCCGGAAGACCTGAAAAACCACTCTCGTTGGTAGCTTCTGCATTTGGGCTTAGCCAATATTGTGTTCCAGTACTTTTCATCTTACCACCGGCAACCATTATTCCGCCCAAGTTGTTTATTAAAATCTCCCATTCATCGTATGTTGGTACATGCCAGCCGGTAGGACACATGTTGCCAGCTGACAGAGTGTACCAGTTATACAACTTACCGAAGGTGGCATCGTATGCCGGATTGTTCTCAGTATGGCACCAAGCAGGGGTGGTTGCATTTGACCAAGCCTGATCATTTGATACATTTGGAATCAAAGTTCCATTATTGTACTTGGTCGTACGGAGGTTTTCAGCTGTCCAGCATTGGTTGCCAATTTGTACTACAGGATAGGTGTTGCCGTCAATGTCAGTAACGGATGTAATTTCGCCTGAACAGGGTGTTAAATTGGCTCCATTACTAAATGTTACATTGGTAATATCTGCCAGAGCATGGCTCTCACTCCCGCTAGTAGTTATCACCACCATTTGATTAGTGCCAGTATCAAAGCGGATGCTGTCAATTTCGGAAATGGGATTGTAAACAGTTCCGGATGTTTTATTGATGTTTTGCTGTGTTTGGGCTGAGAGGCTCAAACAGAAAATAGAAAAGAAGATTGTAAAAATGTTTTTCATGACCAATTATTGAATAATGATTGATTTGATTAGTTGTCCGTTTTCGCCGCTCAAGCGCAGTAAATAAGTCCCTTTGGGCACATTAACTTGAAAGGAATAGGTTTGCTCACCTACATGGGCTCCGCTGTATATTTCACGAACCGATCTGCCCAGACCATCAAGCAGTTCGATGCGAATTTGCTGATGCCTCGGCGAAGCGAAAACAAAGCTGGTTTGTTCCTGCATTGGGTTGGGGAAAACCTGCAATTTCCCGATAGTTGTTTCCTCCTCATTGATCCCAGAAACACCTTCGAAACGATAATTATCGATTTCGCTGATATTCCAAGTTGAAATACTGCCGTTGTTTCGCTGCAAATTCATGGTTTGAGTGCCGAATTTTAGGCTTCGAATGTCGCTTATGTCAAAGGTTTCGGTGCTGTTGTTATTCAGGGTAACAATCAGCTGGGCTTGGGCGGAGACCGTTTTGCAATTTGAAAGCACAAATGCAATGAAGAATAGAAGTGTAATGTATTTGTTTTTCATTTTATTTGTTTTTTACAAGTATAAGAAACTTTTCGTTCGGTCAAAATTTACTTTATTAAGAGTAAGTTATCTTGTCTGTGGTGTCAAATACCAATGAACGCTAACTAGTGTATATGCAAAAGTTCATTCGCATATATGCTAGTTTAGGTTGTATTTGCGCAATTTAGAGATTTATTTTGGAATAGAGAGACCATCGTTTATGACTTTATGCACAATTAACTGCCGGTGAGTGAGTGTGATGATGTTCGTTGTGCTCCAATGTGCAGCAGGTATGTTAGGGCCTAAGTGCGCATATCCTGTCGGAATGGGTGTGTTTGCGCAATAGGCGCGCTATGAAATACAGAGTGAGTGTGAGAGTGAGAGCGTTGAGCTTGAGCGTGATATCGAGTTTGAGAGCGAATCTCTTTCGGTTTCGCGCAAGCGAGCACGGTGAAATACAGAGTGAGTGTGAGTGTAAGAACGTAGAGCTTGAGCGTGATATCGAGTCTGGGCGCGGATCTCTTTCGGTTTCGCGCAAGCGAGCACAGTGAAATACAGAGTGAGTGTGAGTTTGAGAGCGAAGAGAGTGGGAGTGAGCGTTAAAGGGAGTCTGGGAGGGACTCTG
>CANHCM010000282.1 GCA_947459155.1 Bacteroidota bacterium
GGGAAGCAAGGTTCGCCTGGCCTTTTTTGCCGAAGCCCAAGGCCAACAAGCCGGAAACATCCGCTTTGCCATTACCGAAAGCCTAAGCCGCACAGCGCATTACCTCCGCGATTGGTCGAGAAGCACACCCATGCTCCTCATCGCTTTAATACTGCCGCTGCTAAGTCCTCCGCGAAGCGATGGCCGACTCCCGATACGCGGCCTTATTCAATTGGCGCTGGCCGCACTGTGCATTCCGGCCCTGCTCTTCCCTTTTTACTACAGCACCGGCTTGTTGGTGCCGCCCGCCCGACTGCTCAATGTGGTGTTCATCTTTCTCTCAGCCCTGATTTTTCTGGGCCTCGCATTGGTATTGTCGCCCTTGTACGCCAAAATTCGGCTTCCCGGAACGCTCATTTTTCTGCTGTTGGTCACCATCATCTGGCAGGCCAGCTACCAAAGCCGCTTGAGAACTGCACTTTTCGATATCGAGAAGTTGCCTGCCTTTCGCGCCGAACGCCAGCACCGTTTAGCACTCACCCGACAGTTTGCTGCTACATCGCCCAACGACACGCTGGTACTGCCGCCCATCAAAGCCATTCCGTACACCATTTTTTACGGCGACCTGCAAGCAGAACCCGGACATTGGTTTAATGAGGGCTATGCCAACTACCACGGAATTAAGGCTGTTGTTTGCAAGTCATCCACACCCTAAACCTAAAACACGAAAAGGCAAGCCCTTCATGGAAAGTTCGGGTTTACCACGTCCATTAGAAGGGCGAATGTAAAGACTCCGAAATGCACATTCTCGGCTTATTCGCTGAGGGTTGTTTCATGAAGGCCTTTTCTGCGGCACCACTGTGCGGAAACGCTTCCATCGCGAAGCCAGATAGGCCTGCTCCGTTTGTCCGGGTGTTGGAAAAACTAAAGCCTCGGGGCGGCCAAGGCTCAACAGGTCGCAAAGGCTTGAATAGCCTGCCGAGCAGAGTACTTTTTCAGCACTGCACACCTCGAGGGCAAAATCATCATCGCTCAGGTTGAGTTGTGTGTCGAGCGGATCTGCACCTTCGGGCATTTTCCAGCCCAAGGCCCGAAAGTCGAGGCCTTCGCGCTGTGCCATTTCCTTCGCCCGATGGTAAAAACGGCTATAATGCGGCTCGGGGCCCGAAAGGATAGTCAACAGCGTTCCGGCCTGGCGCTGTGTGGAAGAGGGCGCCTGAAACCTCGACAACCGGCCGATGTAGCGCAGCGGCGGTATTCCACCAAAGGGCTCGCTAAGCTGTCCGCTCAAACGTTCCGGCGCCGCTTCGTCGGGCACCCAGATTTCCTGAAAAGGCCGCAGTAACCGCCGCATCACCGAACGCATCAGAGTTCTCGCAATGTTTCCGCCCATGGGCACCTGCGGCTGTAGTTGATGCGTCAACAAGATGGAGTGAATCTGTGGATGCCAAAGTCCGTAACGGTTGTCGGAAATGATTTGCTGAACATCCAGTAATTCAGCCTGCTTCAGCAACCAGCGGTGCTCCTGCCGAATGGCCCGCCGCAGTTTGTGCAATTGCAACAGCACCGAAAGCCAAACCGGTAGGCCACGGTGATAGCGGATGTCATACCCCGAAATAGGCACAAAGTCAACATCGCTTAGCGAAAGCCGCATGCGTGCTTCCAATTCGGGCAGGCAGGCCACAAGCACTTTAGCCCCTTGTTCCTGAAGCTGCCTGATGAGCGGAATGCAACGGGTAGCGTGACCCATGCCCCAGTCGAGCGGAGCCACCAAAATGCGCTTTGCCGTGTTTGCCATTGCTGCTGCAAGATATTTTATTCCCGTTTGTTGCTTCGGATTACTTTTGCCCCATGTTGGCATTACTAACCGGGGCAACCCGAGGAATTGGCGCAGCGGTTTGCCGAAAGCTGCTAAAAATGGGTTACACCACGGCGTTTCTCTATCGCAACGAGCACACCTACCAGGCCTTTTTGAGCACGCTAAGCGATGAAGAAAAATCACGTGTTTGGGCGGTTCAGGGTAATCTGGCCAAGCCTGATGACATCACAGCATTTTCCGAAAGCTTACTGGCCGAAAAGGGCCTTCCGGAAACCATCATTCTCAACGCCGGCGTGTACGAAGGGGGCTTCCCGTCAGAGCTGAGCCCCGCCGATTGGGCCACACAGATGCAGCTCAACTTCGGTCAGGCTCAACAAAGCCTGTTTCCGCTGCTACCTGCGTTGAAGGCTCGTAAATCGGGAAAAATCATTCTCATTGGAACCGTGGTTACCCGCGAGCCGCGCACCTTTGCGGCCTCCTACACCCTGAGCAAGGGGTTGTTAGATCAGTACGGACGCTTAATGGCCGATGAGCTGAGAGGCTACAACATTGCCTTAAGCCGCATTTTGCCCGGATCGGTGAACACCGAAACCTGGGGCGATGCCGAGGTGCCGCGTGAGTGCTTTGTGGAGCCCGACGACATTGCCGGTGCCGTGGAGTTTATTCTCCGCCAGCGCCCTGCGGTGTGGATTGAAGAAATGGTGGTTCGTCCGCTCGATAAAAACTGGTAAGCATGGGTAAGAACAAGCTTTTCAAATTTGCCCAGCTGGAAACCTTCAGCAATGTGATCCAGCATCCATTTGGAGCCGAGCGCTTCGACCAGCCCTTCAAAGGCCGGTGGAATCAGGACTTTTTCAAAACAGCCCGACCGATTACGCTTGAGATTGGCTGCGGGAAAGGCGAATACACCGTTGGTCTGGCCCGGAAACACCCTGAGCGGAATTTTATCGGCATCGACATGAAGGGCAACCGTATTTATGTAGGCGCTAAAGCGGCACTGGATGAGGGCTTAGACAATGTGGGCTTTTTGCGCACCCAGGCGGAGCACTTGCCGCATTTTTTTGCTCCGGGCGAAGTGAGCGAAATCTGGGTCACCTTTCCCGACCCGAAGCCGAAGAAGGGCGATACCCGCAAGCGGCTTACCTCCAAAGAAAACAATGCCCGTTACCGCGAAATGATGGCCGACGATGGCGTGGTGCATCTAAAAACAGATTCCGACTTTAATGTGGAATTTACCCTGGAAGTCATCCGCGAAAGCGGCCTGGAGATATTGCGCTACAGCAACGACATTGACCGTGATTTTCCGGGCGATGAGCTGGTGAACATTCGCACCTATTACGAGGGCCTGTTTCGGGAGAAGGGTTTTGCCATTAAGCTGATTAGCTACAAGCCATGAAAGATCCGAGGTTGCAGCAAGACTTTTTCGAGCAGGTGTATGCGGTCGTGAAACTCATTCCGCAGGGTAGAGCCACCAGCTATGGTGCGATTGCCCGGTATTTAGGAAGCGGCAGTTCGGCGCGTACCGTGGGCTGGGCGATGAATGCAGCGCATGGCCGACCGGAAATTCCGGCGCATCGCGTAGTAAATCGTTTGGGGATGCTTAGTGGCAAGATGCATTTTGGCAATCCCATGGAAATGCAGCAGCGTCTGGAAGCCGAGGGTGTACATGTGGTAGATGATCAGATTCGGCAGTGGGAGCGCGTGTTTTGGGATCCGATGAAGGAATTGGATACATAAATCCCGAAACCAGCATGCGCAGCTATAGATTTCGGGATTTGGTGTAATCAAAAGAATGTTAAGCCCTTTCGCTTCGCAACTCGCGTTGGTAGAGTTGCCA
>CANHCM010000283.1 GCA_947459155.1 Bacteroidota bacterium
GTAGAGCTTCAGAAAGGCCGGATCGTCGATATCGCGGGGAATGCCATTGACTTCGAGTTCGGTTTGGGTTTTCCGAAGGCTATAGCCCAGAGAGGCCAAAGTACGACGCAGCAAGGGTTTAAGCATGGCGCAAGATAGTGAAGACTTGGTGATCAGGGAATGCGGGGAAATGGCCAAAGTTGGAATCGAATAAAAGCTCGTTCGGCGGAGAGATTAGAGTGAGCGTAGGAGCGGTATTACCAATGCCGATCAATTGAAATTATCCCGGTGTGAATTAACCGTTTTATTGATAGAAACTTACGGTTGATTGCGCTTATATCAACCATTTCAAAAAATAATGTGGAAATAAAAATATTTATGCACCCGCGTTAGCGATTGCAGCGAAAAGCCCGCAGTTCCGCAGCGAAGCGGAGGCGCGAGGACTTGCAGCGGAAAGCGCGACGGCCCCAAGGAGTTATCTATGAAAATGGAGGTCAACGGGCCGGAACGCCCAAATTATAATTATTCCCCGAATCGTTTTTGATTACCGAGATTTATTTTTAAAAACCTCATCAGCATTGAATATCAGCGCATCGAAAGAAAATTATTTTGCGCACTTTGCAGTTATAGGATAACATGTTCATTTATAAATTTAAATATGCTTAGTACACAATTAAAATTCAGGCCGTTGCGGATAACGCAACTAAATGCCGGATCAGGAACCTAAACCAAACCTCATTACTCTGTCCAGCTATAACCGAGATTGAGCATAAAATGCAAGCCTACAAAGGGTTGTGACTTATTCCAATTGAAAAATACCCTTGTCCCGATGCCGTTACCCCGCTTTAACAACGTTGCTTCAATGGCCACTTCAGCTGCCAATCCACGGTAAACGCGATTTTGCCCTGTAGGGAAATTCGATGCAAAACTCCCAATTCCGAACTGTGGCATGATCACGGAATTCTTCTTAACCCAGGCATTACCATAATATAGCGAACGGAAGCGGTAATACGTGGCTACTTTAAAAATTTGAAGTTCTGTATGGTAATCCTGACGCAATCCGATGGCATGGCGGTTTCTGCGTACAAACACACCGATGCCCGAGGAAAAGGGAAAATCCACGCCGGGTGCGCTGGTCTGACCTATTCCTAATTGCAGTCCAACCTGATTCCGGAAAAATGCCGGAGGCAGCGACCGTTGACCGAAAACCGGAAGCAAAACGCCAGCAAAAACATTGAGCGCGAGGATTTTCAAAAGGCGCATAACGAATGGTTTATATTAAACTTTCCCCGCCACAATCTCATCCACAATCAGCGGATCAAGCAAGGTGGTGGTATCGCCGAGATTGCTCAAATCGCCCTCGGCCACTTTGCGTAAAATGCGGCGCATGATTTTACCGGAACGGGTCTTGGGCAAGCCTGACACAAATTGAATCTTGTCGGGCTTTGCAATGCGCCCTATGGCTGTACTTACGGTTTCGTAAATCTCTTCGCGTAAGTATTCGGGGCGCTCGGGGAGCTGCTCACATATCACAAAGGCGTAGATGCCCTGACCTTTAATGTCGTGTGGATAGCCAACAACGGCGCTCTCGACCACCGACCTGTTCAGGTTAATCGCATTCTCAATTTCGGCGGTTCCGAAGCGGTGTCCCGACACATTAATCACATCATCCACACGCCCAATAATGCGGTACATACCCTGTTCATCGCGCCTTGCGCCATCGCCTGTAAAGTAATAGCCTTTGTAAGCGGTAAAATAGGTCTGATAGCAGCGCTCATGGTCGCCCCAGGTGGTGCGAATCATCGATGGCCAGGGGAATTTCACCGCGAGGTAGCCTTCCTGATCGTTGCCTTCAATTTCTTTGCCTTCCTGGTTCAACAATACGGTTTGAATACCCGGCAAGGGCAATCCGGCGTGGGCCGGCTTGGATGGCGTTACGCCGGCAAGGGCAGAAATCATAATTCCGCCGGTTTCGGTTTGCCACCAGGTATCGACCACCGGACATCTTTCTTTGCCCACATGCACGTGGTACCAATGCCAGGCCTCCTCGTTGATGGGCTCGCCCACCGAACCTAAAACCCTCAGCGAATGTAGGTTATACGGTAAAACGTGATCGATTCCGGCAGCCATCAGCGAACGAATGGCCGTGGGAGCGGTGTAAAAAACGGTTACCCCATGTTTGTCGATGACCGACCAAAAGCGGCCGGCATCGGGCCAGGTGGGAATGCCTTCGAACATCAGGCTGGTAATACCCGACATCAGTGGGCCATACAACAAATAGCTATGTCCGGTAATCCAACCGATATCGGCGGTGCACCAGTAAACATCGTTGGGCTCAACCTGAAACACATTGCGGAAGCTGTAATCGACATAGGTTGCATAGCCGCCAGTGGTGTGCACCACGCCTTTGGGTTTGCCGGTAGATCCTGAGGTGTACAAAATAAACAAGGGGTCTTCGGAGTCCATCGGCTCGGCCGGACAATGACTGTCGACATGCTCCAGTTCGTTGTGCCACCAAACGTCGCGTCCATCAAGCATTTCGGGCTGCCAGTTCAGGTGGTTGTACACAATCACCCGCGAAACGGTATCGCAATGCTCGAGGGCTTCGTCGACAGTGCGTTTGAGGGGCAATTGTTTAGCGCCGCGACTCATGCCATCGGCCGTAACCACTACATTGCAGCCGGCATCGTTGATCCGGTCGGCCATCGATTGGGCTGAGAAGCCGGCAAAGACCACCGAGTGGATGGCCCCAATCCTTGCACAAGCCAGCGTTGCGACGGCCAGCGCCGGTATCATGGGCATGTACAGGCAAACGCGGTCGCCTTTTCGTACACCGTTGCGCTTGAGCACATTGGCAAAGCGACACACTTCCATAAAGAGCTCGTTGTAGCTGATGCGGCGCGCTCTGTCTTTCGGATCGTTGGGCTCAAACAGCAGAGCGGTATGATTGCCGCGTTCGGCCAAATGGCGGTCGAGACAATTCTCTGTTATGTTCAGCTTTCCGCCCTCAAACCAGTGTACAGCATAAGGGTCGAAGCTCCAGTTTAACACTTTTTCCCAAGGCTTTTGCCATTGGAGGTTAGAGGCGACTGCGGCCCAGAATGCTTCGGGATTTTCCCGACTTTGCTGTACAGCCGAATGGTAGTCCTCGGCTGATTGAATGCGGTGCGTGTACATAGTAGTTTGATTTGCTAAATGCCTTTTGTAGCGAAAGGGAAGGTTAAAAGTGAGAAAAAATTGAATGTGAGGCAAACTGTTTTACAGCCTGCGCCAATTTCATGGGTAATGGGTGATGACTTCAGGCCCCGAAAAGAAGAAATATATGAAACCAAGGGCTCTGTTTGATTCTTAAAACCACCATGGAAAATGCGGAGCAACAAATCTGTAATCTCTTGCTTTTGTTATGGATGCAATAGAATTTACGTCATTTCTCGAAGGCCGCTTTGGGCAATCATATTTTATCAGATATTGCATCAGAATATACAACTATGCAGCAACGTTTACGAATTATTCCGCTCTTTGCGCTGTTAATCCTTTCGATTGCCTGCGGCGGTAGCGATAAAACATGGCAAAAAGATGCCAATGGCGTTTATCAGGTCGAAGTAAAAGTTTTGGGTTCGGGAATGGCAGA
>CANHCM010000284.1 GCA_947459155.1 Bacteroidota bacterium
GCCTTTTGCGAGCTTTTCGAGTGCCGCATGGATGAACTCATCGGACGCGATTACCTCGACCTTCAGTTTGCCCACAGTACGGAGGCTGAACGAAGGGCCATCAGGCTGGAAGCCGCCGACTTTTTGCGCTCCAACAAAGTGTACCGCAAAGAATTCAAGATTACCACCCGCAAAAACAACCACCGCATGGTGGAGCTGGTGATGAAAAATGTACGCATCGCCGACAGGCCTCTCATTTCGGTTTACCTCACCGATAAAACCGAAAAACATGAGTTTGAAACCCGGCTGCTCCAACAAAACGAGAAGCTAAAGGAGTTTGCCTTCCTTACTTCGCACAAGCTCCGGCAGCCGCTGGCCAACATCATCGGTTTGATAGAACTCGTGAAAAGCGAGTCGGCCAGCAACAGCAACGTCTCGATTAACGTCGAAACGCTGCGTATGCTCACCAGCCAGCTCGATCACGTGGTGCACGAAATGACCGATGCACTCACCGAACTCGACATGGAGGCCGAGAAGAGCCTGTACCTGAACGAGCCCGAAGTGCAAGGCGTGCATTCGGTGTGGATTGTGGATGACGATCAGGTGATTACCTACATCACCCAACGCCTGTTGCTCAATGCCGATCCTTCGCTGGAAATTCAGGGCTTCCTGAGTGGAAAAATGGCCCTGGAGAAGCTACGCCTCGAACATGCCGCGCCCGATATGCTGCTGCTCGACATCAACATGCCCGGTATTTCGGGCTGGGAATTCCTCGACGAACTCAAAGCTACAGGCCTCGATTTGAGGGTCTACATGTATTCTTCATCCATCGACCCCGAAGACGTTAAAAGAGCAAGAGCTTACCCGATGGTGATGGAGTTTCTGAGCAAACCCATCGACATCAACACCATCCGACGACTGCTCGAAGTGCCTCTGCAGCGCCGCAAAGTATCTTAACTGTTTTCGCGCTTGGGCAAAACAAGCTACCTTGGCCGTTGTTATACGCTTTGTAGCTTTCCCTGTCCCATGCGTTACCTCCTGCTCTGCTTTCTGCTGGCCGTGTTTCAGTCGTGCCAGACTACCAACTCCAACACCCTGAGTATCGGCTTTCTCGATGCATTCGAAGACGAAACCATAGCCCAGGCCAAGAAAGGCTTTTTCGTAGCCCTCAAAGACTCCGGCTATTCGCCCGATAGCAACCTTAAAGTGCTTTACCGCAATGCCCAGGGCGATATTCCGGCGTTGAGCCAGAGTGTCGACTTCTTCACGGCCAACAACGTCGATCTGATTGTAACCAACACCACACTGTCGACCATTTCGGCCGCCAAACGCAATACGACCACGCCCATCTGTATGATGGTAAGCCCGAGTCCCGAACTCGCCGGCCTGCGGGGCCCAGATGGTAAAGACCCGGAAAACCTGATGGGCGTTTACGAAACGCTGGAATACATCGATACGGCGCTGGCCCTTATTCCACAACGCTTTCCCGGAAAAACCAAGGTGGGAACGCTCATCAATCAAAGCGAGCCTCAAAGCCGCGATGCCCTGGCCCGCATCGAGAAAGAAGCCGCCAGGCTGGGATTGCAAATTGTAATGCTGCCCGCCAACAGCTCGGCCGAAACACAACTGGTTACCCAACAGCTTATTTCACAAGGCATTCAGGTGTTTTTCGCCTTGCCCGACAATACCATCTTCGCCTCCTTTGAGACCATTGCCGCCGCCTGTCACAAAGCCGGAATTCCGGTGGTTACCTCCGAATCGGGACTGGTAGCCCGCGGAGCCGATGTTGCTTTCGGGGCCGACATTTATCAATGGGGCTACGACGCCGGACTGGAAGCCATCCGCTTTTTTAAAACCCGGCAAATTCCAAAGCCTGTAAAGCTTCGCAAGCGCAGTTTAGTGGTTCGCGACACAACCTCTCAAAATCGATAAATGGTCTTTTACCTCAGTGCCATCGCCCTGGCCCTGGCCACATTGGCCCTCAGCTGGGGCATTTTCTTGTCGGTAAAGATCTTCAGTTTACCCGACATCACCACCGACGGCTCCTACACCCTTTCGGCCGCCGTTACGGCCGTTGCGCTTAGCGCAGGTTTTCCCTGGTACGCAGCCATGCCACTGGCCATGTTGGCCGGCTTGCTCGCCGGATGGGCCACGGCACTCATCCACACCCGCCTTCAGGTAAACCCTTTGTTGAGCGGAATCCTCGTCATGACAGGCCTTTACTCCATCAACCTCATGGTGATGGGCCGTTCGAACATTCCGCTGCCCGAGGCCGAAAATACCCTCTTTGGCCTCGGTGGGCTTTCCGCTGCGCGGGGATGGCAAGGTCCGTCGTTCCAGCTTCTCGCCATGGTATTGATCAGCGCGTTGCTCTTCGTGCTTTTGCAGCGCTTCCTTCGCACCGACTATGGTTTGGCACTTCGGGCCACCGGTCAGTCGGAAGCCATGCTCGCCTCGATGGGCGTGAGCGTGAACGCCATGAAGTTTGCCGGATTGGGGTTGGCCAATGCCTTAACCGGACTGAGTGGCAGCCTGGTGTGTCAGTACCAGCAGTTTGCCGACATTAACATGGGCATCGGCATGGTGATTACCGGTTTAGGCTCTGTGATGATGGGTGATGCCATCAGCAAAGCGCTGCGCTGGAATAGCATTTCGGGACAACTGTTGGGTGTGATGCTTGGTTGCGTGTTGTTTAGGCTCATCATGGCTTTTACACTGGCTTCGGGCGCCGACCCTAATCTGATGAAACTGCTCAATGCACTGGTGGTATTGGCCTTTGTGGCTTTGCCGCAATGGAAGAGAAAGGGGGCTTCGGCATGATTGCCTTGCAACAAATCGGCAAACGGTACAATGCGGGAAGTCCTGATGAGGTGCGCGTGCTCGAAAATCTCAGCTTAAAGCTCGAAACCGGAAGCTTCAACATTTTGTTGGGGGCCAATGGTTCGGGTAAATCTACTTTGCTGAATCTTTTGGCCGGCACAGAGCGGGCCAGCCAAGGGAGCATTTTGCTTAACGGGCAAGACATCGGTGGCTGGCCGGTTCATCGACGAGCGGCGCACATTGCACGGATTTTTCAGGACCCTTTGAAGGGGGTGGCTCCGGGCTTAAGTCTGTTGGAGAACATGCGGCTTGCGGCGCTGCGCGGGAAGTCGCACCGCCTCTTAATCGGCACCGGACGTGGCTTTCAGGAAGAGGTGAGGGAGCGTCTTCGCCAGCTCGACATGGGTCTGGAAGACAGGATTCATCAGCCCGCCGGGAGTTTTTCGGGCGGGCAGCGGCAGGCATTTTCGTTGTTGATGGCTACCTGGAACAAACCCGACTTATTGCTCCTCGACGAGCCTACCGCGGCCCTCGATCCTCGTTCGGCCACCAAGGTTTTTGAGCTTGCCTGCATGCTCATCGCCCGCGATCAGATCACGGCCTTGTTGGTTACCCACGACTTACGCCATGCGCTACAGGCCGGCAATCGTGTATTATTTCTCCGCAGCGGCGAGCTGGTGCACGATGTACAAGGCGCCAACAAACAAGCCCTGAGCATGGACGATATCCGTTCGTGGTTTGAGTGA
>CANHCM010000285.1 GCA_947459155.1 Bacteroidota bacterium
CGATCACGTCATCGACATTGGGCCCGGAGCGGGTGTACACGGCGGAAGAGTGATTGCCGAAGGCAGCCCTGAGAGCATCGTGAGCGGAAACTCCCTCACTGCGGCCTACATTCGTAAAGAGAAGGAAATAGCCCTTCCCGCCGAAAGGCGAAAAGGAAATGGCCAGCACCTGGTGATTAAAAAAGCCAGCGGTAATAACCTGAAAAATGTGAGTGTTGAAATCCCGCTGGGAATGATGGTTTGCGTAACCGGCGTATCAGGAAGTGGAAAATCCACACTGATCAACGAGACCCTCTACCCTGCCTTGAGTCGATACTTCTATAACGCTCATAAAGAGCCACTTCCTCACCAGAAGATTGAGGGCCTGCAGCATATTGATAAGGTAATCGACATTGACCAAAGTCCGATTGGACGAACCCCAAGGTCGAATCCAGCCACCTATACCGGCGTTTTCTCCGACATTCGGAACTTGTTCGCCTCATTGCCCGAAGCAGCCATCCGCGGCTACAAGCCGGGAAGGTTCAGCTTTAACGTAAAAGGCGGGCGTTGCGAAACCTGCTCCGGTGGAGGTATGCAGGTTATCGAAATGAATTTTCTCCCCGACGTTTATGTGCAATGCCCAAGCTGTCAGGGAAAACGCTACAACCGCGAAACCCTCGAGGTGAGGTATAAGGGGAAATCGATTTCAGATGTCCTCAACATGACCATTGAGCAAGCGGTGGAATTCTTTGAGAACATTCCGTCGATCCAACACAAAATCAAAACACTCAACGATGTAGGTTTGGGTTATGTGGCTTTGGGACAATCGTCGACAACACTTTCGGGAGGCGAAGCACAACGGGTTAAACTGGCCACTGAGCTCAGTCGGCGCGATACCGGAAGAACGCTGTATATTCTCGACGAACCCACAACGGGCTTGCATTTCGAAGACATCCGTGTTTTGCTCGACGTGCTGCAAAAGTTGGTCGACAAAGGCAATACGGTCATCATCATCGAACACAACCTCGATATTGTGAAGGTGGCAGATTACATCATCGATATGGGTCCGGAAGGAGGCGCTAAAGGAGGCACGGTGCTTGTGTCGGGAACACCCGAAGAAGTAGCCAAAAGCAAGGTGAGCCATACCGCCCGCTTTTTGCGTGAGGAATTAGCCACCTCAGGCGTTGCGGCTAATGCAGGCTAAAATTGATATTCACTGATAACAGATACATGGAAAATCTAAATCGCCGTCACGAAGACAAAATCATCGAAGCATTTAAAGAAAAAGATGCCTTCGAAATTAAAACCACCAACTCCTGGCAGATCTTTAAGATCATGGCTGAGTTCGTTGAAGCCTTTGAAAAACTCAGTAAAATTGGACCCTGCGTGTCGATTTTCGGCTCGGCTCGCCTCAAAGAAGATCACCCCTATTACATTCTGGCCGAAGAAATTGCTTACAAGCTCACCCTCGAAGGGTATGGAATTATCACCGGTGGCGGACCGGGAATTATGGAAGCCGGAAACCGTGGAGCCCATCGCGGTGGTGGAAAATCGGTTGGACTAAACATCGTGCTTCCCCACGAACAAGAGGGAAACAAGTACATCGACCGCGATAAAATCATCAACTTCGACTACTTCTTCGTTCGGAAAGTGATGTTCATGAAGTACGCCCAGGGTTTCGTCATCATGCCCGGCGGTTTCGGTACGCTCGACGAATTTTTCGAGGCCATCACCCTCATTCAAACCAACAAAATTGCCCGATTCCCATTGGTGCTTGTTGGCAGAAAATTTTGGGGAGGCATGGTAGAATGGGTAAAGGAACAACTCCTTCATGAAAACCCATTTATCTCTCCGGAAGACCTCGATCTGTTTAATGTAGTTGACACATCCGACGAGGCTGTGAAAGTGATCAACGACTTCTACAACAAATACATGTTCCGCCCGAACTTTTAAACGAGGGCAAGAATTAAGGAACGGCTTCGGCCGTTTTTTTTATGCCTGAATTTTATTTTTAGATTCATCTAAATATTATTTTTGAACCCCGTAAAGTTCAGGATATGCGATTGCTCATTCTTTTGATTTTCTTCACATTCAGCCTCAATGCCTGGTCGCAAATACAGGGCAGCGTGCAAGATGCAAAAGGCCAGGCGATTCCCTTTGCCACACTGGCCTGGAAAAAAATGGCCACCGGAACACTCGCCGATAGCCTTGGAAGGTTTCAATTGAGCGCATCGGAGTTGATAAACGACACCCTGGAGATTGTCTCCATGGGTTACAGCACGAAACGAATTCCGGCATCAGCAATCTTCGCCAACCTGAAGATAACACTACAATCGGCCACTGCAGAACTTCCCATTTTCGTAGTCAGCTCCGACCGTGAGCCTGTGCTGCTAAGAGAATCACCCGTAAACATCTCGGTGATCAACCGCTCAACTTTTGAGCAAACCCAAAGCAATAGTCTGGCCGATGGGCTTCGGTTTAGTCCGGGACTTCAAGTTGAAAATAACTGCCAAAACTGCGGCTTTGTTGGGGTCCGATTAAATGGACTTCCACCGGCTTACACCCAAATTTTGATCAACAGCCGACCGGTTTATTCGGCCCTTGCGGCAGTGTATGGTCTGGAGCAAATTCCACCGGCCATGATTGAGCAAATCGAAGTGGTTCAAGGTGGAGGATCTGTTTTGTTTGGCGGCAATGCCATCGCCGGAACGGTAAATATCATCACCACCACGCCCACCGGGAAATCGTTCGAAGCCGGATTGCAGCAGTCGCGCATCGGCCTCGACGCACCCGACACTTACGCCTATGCCTCCGGCTCATGGCTGAACAAGAAGAGAACCACCGGTTTGCAGGGCTTTTCGGCTTTCCGATACCGGAATCCATGGGACGTTCACAACGATGGCTTCACAGAAATAACACGGCTTCAGAGCCATACATCGGGTATTCAGTTCTTCCATGAGCCCGGCTCGCGCTCAAAACTGAGTGGTTCAGCCCGATACATTCAAGACGAGCGCCGTGGCGGTAGTTCGCTGTTTCTGGCCCCTCACCAAAGCGAGATTGCGGAGTGGATTGCCCATCTAATTGCCGGTGCCGACCTGAATTACTCCTTGCAAAGCCGCGACAATCGCAGAAATCTGGAAGTGTATTCAGCCTTTCAACGGGTGCTCAGAGAATCCTATTACGGAGGTTCGTCGCATCCGGAACCCCTTTCGCAGTATGGCTTTTCGAGCGATTACAACGGAGTGCTCGGCATGCAGGTGGTGCAGAAACTGAAACGCTGGAACGGACGATTTCTGTTGGGTAACGAGAGTTTAATTCAAGGGTTGAGAGACCAATTCCGCGGACAAATCCGCAGCCTCGAACAGCGGAGCATCAGTTCAGGAACATACATTCAGTACGCCTTCCAGCCTGCCCCAAAAACCAATATCAGCGCAGGTTTCAGAATGGATTATCAGGATATTCGAGGCGACTTTCGATTCCCTGAAAACACATTCAACCATCGGCGAAAGCTTTGGGTGCCCAATCTAAGGGCTTCTATTCGGCAAAGCCTGATGGAAAAACTCAG
>CANHCM010000286.1 GCA_947459155.1 Bacteroidota bacterium
GAAGTGCTCTTCGCCGATGGCTGTTCTTGGGGCGCTTGTGATACTGTGATTTCGGCCAATGCCGCAGACTCTATCTGCTTTGCTTCCTTCGACATGATCGACTTTAACACACCCAACGAACTGGGGCTGTATCAATTTGTAAGTCAGAACGGCTGGGCTGGTCACTTGGTAAACCACACATGGATTTTCCCCGACGGCACTCAAGCCTACGATCCATATCCGGTTTACTTCTTTGATACTCCGGGCACCTACGAAGTGTGTCACATCACCTCTTCATTGCAATTCGATTGTTCCGACACCTTGTGCTTGTCGGTGACCATCGACTCGGTTGCTGCCGGCGGCGGGCCATGCGATGCGAGCTTTACGCCTTTTGTAACCGAAAATACCGTGTTGCTCGTGCCGGATTCATTCCCTGAAATCAACGGAAACCATGCACAGTGGTTCATCAACGATCTGGGTCCAATCGATCAGTTTGCCACGAACGTTTACCTCCAGAACGGAACTTACAATGTTTGCCTTCTGGTGTGGAATAACTCGGGCTGCCAGGCCTACTCTTGCGACACCGTTGTGGTCGATGGAGAAGAATACGCCTACTGTCAGGCTTACTTCAGTAACAACAACACTGGACTTACAGTCAATTTTGAAAACTGGAGTTACGTATATCCTGACCAAGACAGCACCCTGTATTACTGGAGCTTTGGCGATGGCACAACAACCCAGGGCGTTTCACCAAGCCACACCTATGCTCAGGAAGGCTGGTATACGGTAACCCTCACCATGGTGAGTGGAAACTGCACAAACGAATACAGCAATGCCATCTACGTAAGTAGCGAAAACACCAGCTGTTCTCCGGTTTTCAGCGCCAGTGTCCTGACCAACAATGCTCCCTTTATTGTGCAGACCTACGCTGCAATAAATCCTTTCGAAATTGGTGTTCAACACATCTGGACCACCTCCGACGGGCAAATTTCCTACGATCACAGTCCATTGTTCTATTTCAACTCACCGGGAACTGCTGAGATTTGCCACATCATTGTGAACAACAACAGCAATTGCAGCGACACACTGTGTTCTACTATTAACCTTATCGGATTGGATTCGCTGGGCTGTTCGGCCTTCTTTACCGCCGCACCCGGCGATGGCACGCAACCCGGACTTTACACCCTCAGCGCCTTCGTTCAATCGCCCGACTACACCTACGAATGGGATGTAAACGGAGAACTGTTGTATGGAGCGAATCAGGTAGTTTACATTGATCCAGCAGCCGGCGCCTACGTTTGCCTCACCGTGTTTGGAGCAAATGGCTGTTTCGATGATTACTGCACCACCATTGTTCCTTCAAACGATCCAAACCAATTAAGCATCTGGGGCTCTGTATTTGCCGGAGCCAATCCAGCCGACATCGGTGTGGCCAACCTCTACAGTGCCGATTCTACAGGAATGATAACCCTTGTAGCCACCAGCACAATCGTTTCAGGCTACTACTTCTTCAGCGGCTTAAATTCAGGAACCTATTACATACAGGCTTCGCTCAATCCTGAATCGCAATTCTACAGCAATTACGTGCCTACCTATTTCGGAAGCCAGTATTACTGGGAATTGGCCGAGCCTGTAGTGTTAAGCTTGAATGAGCCGGTGAGTGCCTTTGGTTATCCAATCTCTCTGATTTTCTCCGGAAACTCAGGCGGGCCGGGCGGCATTCAGGGTACCATCGACGACGGGCCATTCCGACTCATGGATCCGGCACTCAACAACGGCGCCTCATCTAACCCTGTTCATGGTGCACACGTTATCGTAACCAATTTGCTGGGAGTTCCTCAGCGTTGGACTGCCAGCAACGAAGATGGATGGTTCCAGTTGGGCAATCTGGCCTATGGCACTTACCGAATTTTAGCCGATGTGGCGGGATGGCCTTGCGTTCCGGTAGAGTTCACCATCTCTCCCGATTACCCTCAGGTAAACATGAACATCGTGATGGGTGAGCAAGTAACCTTCGTGGTTGAACCGGTGAAAGCCGAAATTGGTCTGGCCTACCCTAACCCACTGCGCAGCAACGAAACCTTAAGAATTCCGGTACTGAGCTCCAACAATCAGTCGATCACTGCCAGCCTGTTCAACCTCAGCGGCCAGCAAATGATTGAAACTGTAATTGATGGCAGCACAAATACCGATCTCAGCATCAGCACCACAGGATTGGCGGCTGGCGTATACTTCCTTCGGGTGAGCAACGCACAAACGGTTCTCCTGAATCAGAAAATAACCATCATTCCCTGATGATTTGTGCTCCGGCTATCGCCCTGACCGGAGCACTTTCTCAGGAAACAAATATTGTCCGGTAGCGCGCCCTCTCTCAGCCGCATTAAACACCAGACACGCATGGGGATGCACCCGGAATCTGCCCAAGTCAACAGGCGGGTTCCGGGGCTACCATTTTATAAGGCTTTGAAATTCAAAAGATAATCAGACATTTACACCACCAAACCAACACTACATGCGCTACGCCTTTACCCTGTTTTTATCGTTGGCTCTGGGCATTGCCCAACTGATTGCCTCAAACGATTTAGTCATCAGCGGACAGCTAACCCAAATAACCAACGGCGAAACGAGCCCTGTGGCCGGACAATCGGTATTGTTCACCTACAACGGACCTAACGCCATTGAAACCTGGGAAGCAAGCACCGGTCCACAAGGATTCTACGAAATCGTGCTGAGCGGAATGAGCACCATCGGCCCCAACCGAATCATTATCATTACAACGCCGGGCTGCAATGGGATTCTGCTTTCCGATACGGTAAGTAATCAGCAAGGCACGGTCGACTTTGCGACGGTGAACTTTACGACATGCAATACCAACATCAGCAACGACTGCGAGGCGGCATTTGATGCCCTTCCTGCGCCAAACGGACAAGGCGTGTACTTTCTAAGCAATCAAAGTGCAGGAAATGTCATCAGCTCCACCTGGTTGCTCAATGGAGTTGTGTTTGCCACCACAGAAAACGCTGAACTGAATCTTGAACCCGGCATCTACGAAGTTTGCCTTCAAATAATTGCAGAAAACATGACTCCGGCCGGTTGTCAGGACCAGACTTGCCAAACCATCACCGTCTCGGAAAATGTGAACAATTGCGAAGCTTCATTTACGTCGGAGGTTTCAGCCGACAATCCGCTTCGGATGATTTTCAACAATACCAGCAGCTCCGTGAATACCAATGCAGAGTTCAGCTGGAGCTTCGGCGATGGCGAAACGGCCGGCACTATTTCGGCCGAACACACCTATGCACAGGGCGGAATTTACACCGTTTGCCTGGTGGCCTTCACTCCGGCCTGCGCCGATACCTTTTGCACCTCGATCAGTGTTTCGGAATCAGGAGCCCTCTTTTTAGCCGGTAAAATTTTCGGTGGCGGTCAGCCAAGAAACGATGCCAAAGCCCTGTTGTACAGCGTCGACGCTCAAACCGGAGCATACACGCTCATCGCCGATGATGCAACCGACTCGATTGGCCGCTACTTTTTCGGAAATCTAAGTGCTGGAA
>CANHCM010000287.1 GCA_947459155.1 Bacteroidota bacterium
AGATAATTTAAGCCTTTGCGGCTACATGTGTTTGGTCGGAACGATTTTGCGCTATTTTCGGGATTCTGTTTTTTGTATGACATCAATCTACCCAACCGCAATGCGCCTATTGATTTTCTTGCTTGTTTGGTTGCCGGTTTCGAGCTTCGCCGCTCCCGGTGATACCGTTTTGGTAACGACCCACAACAATGTACTGATTCGCACCAACCCTGCTGTGGGTTCTACCGACTATATGGGTTGGGGAAATTTTCCCAGTGGCGATGTGCACAAAATCCTCATGAGGCTTAATTTCAGTTGCCCTCCGGGCGAAAGCTGCGGCGAATGGGATTACCTCAACTACATCTACATACGCCGTGTTGGCGGGCAAAATGGCAATTCGCTCGACCTGGAACTGGTCCGCTACATTACCCCGTATGGTTTGGGCTACGGGCCTACCTGGCGGGGCGAATGGCTGCTCGATGTGAGCGACTTTGCCGGCCTGCTCAGAGATTCGGTGGAGATTCAATACCGACACACCGGCTACGAAACCAATGTAGGCAGAGGTTGGATTGTTGACCTTGAGTTTGTGTGTATCGAAGGTCCGCCGGCGCGCGATTTCATTGGAGTGAATAAGCTGTGGAATGGGAATTTCAGCTATGGCAACCCCGCCAACCCGATCAATACTCAGCTTACGCCTAAATCGATTACCCTTAACGCCAATACCCAGCTGATTCGCTCTTACATTGTGCAAACCGGACACAGCTTCGGCGATCCGGAGAACTGCGCTGAGTTTTGTCCTAAACAAAGAACCCTCCGCCGCGATGGTTCGCCCTACTCGACAAAGCTGGTATGGCGCGACAACTGCGGCGAAAACCCCAACTTTCCGCAAGCCGGCACCTGGCTTTACGACCGCTCGGCCTGGTGCCCCGGAGATATCGCTTACCCCGACGTGGTAGACCTCCCGGCCAGCGGAGGCACGACCCACGAGTTTAGGATGGAAATGGAAAACTACGTGAACCAAGGCACCAATAGCCCGAATTACGTGATTGAATCGTTCCTTTTTGAATACGGAGCATCGAATATCGGCCGCGACGTTTCTATTGAAGACATTGCCGCTCCGAGCCGACACTACTATCACTCACGCTACAACCCGATTTGCGGGAAGCCGATAGTGCGCATCCAAAACAATGGTTCGGAAGTTTTGACCAGCTGCATCATTACGTATGGCGACAAAAATGGCGCAAAAAGCAGCTTCACGTGGACAGGAAGCCTAAACCAACGCGAGTCGACCAGCGTTGAGCTTCGTGCCAATGTAGCCTGGAATACCGGTGGAACCTTTGAAGCGGTGGTGTCATCGCCCAACGGGCAGAGCGACGAGCTGAGCTTTAACAACCGCATGGAGTCGGAATACCTCGCACCCTTAGAGCTTCCGGAGAGCTTCGTGGTGAACATCCGTTCGAACAATTTTGGAAACGAGACCTCCTGGAAAATCACCGATATGCAAGGCAATGTTGTGGCTTCGCGGAGCACGTTTGCCAACAATACAGAGTACCGCGATACGGTTAATCTGCCTTGGGGCTGTTACCGTTTCAAGCTCGAAGACAGCGACGAAGACGGCTTAGCCTGGTGGGCCAATAACGATGGTGATGGCTTTGTGCGTTTCAGGAAGATCGGCTCGGGCTTTCATAAGTTTTGGGGCGGCGACTTTGGCAGCAGCATCATTCAGGAGTTTACGGTGGGTGGTGCGCTCAATGCCGCCGATGCAGTGGTGGTAGAGAATAAAACCCTGCTGTACCCCAATCCAAGCGCCGAAAGAAGTCAGTTAGAAATCATCCTGAAACAACCCGAATCGGCACAAATCCAGATTGTTTCTGCGGCCGGTCAAGTGGTAAAAACATACAGCCTTGCCTCGAATAACTGGCATCAGCTGCAGCTTGACAAGCCCATCGCCGCGGGCATTTACCTCATTCAGGTGCAGGCCGGAGCGTACAGAAAAACGGTACGGTGGGTGGTAGAGTAGAGCTTTCTCTCTCCGCGGGAGAGACGATACTGCAGTGGTCAGGCGGGGTTTGTGGGTAAGAGGGCGGAAACACAATTTCCGCCGAACAAACTTCCGGCACACCTCCGGTTAGCGGCATTTGTAATGGTCAGTTGAGCGGCATTTGCAATGCCGCTCTTAAACCTCTCGGCAGCAGAGACGATGACTTATAATTTATTGAACAGATGAAGTTTGTTGGTGAAAAGTCGGAAATACAATTTCCGCCTAACAAACTTCCGGCACACCACAATTGAGCGGCATTTGTAATGCCGCTCTTTACCTCTTCGTGCTAGAGAGATGATAAGTTATAATTTATTGGCCAGATGGGGTTTATGGACAAAATGGCAGAAATTGTATTTCCGCCGAACGTGAGGCTAGGGCCAGGTTACTTTTGTGGTAGCACGCTGTAAGAAGGAGATTTAGTGATGCGGTAATACGTACTGCGTACTGAGTATTTCGTATTTCGTATAGTGGAATAGGTGCGTTCCAGCCCTAAAGTAAAGTTGTTGAATACACGAGCCGTTAAAGTTAATTTTTGAACCAAACTGCAATTTTAATTTGGAATTGTCGATTTAGTGTTTACCTTTGGTTTACCTAATCAAACACTTTTATACATCTATAATACACGTTTATGCTAAGAATAATTACTCTCAGCGCTACACTTTTCCTTTGCCTCGTGTCGGGGGGGGGGCTTTTCTCAAACTTTTAGTGTAAACTTGGAAGCCAAAAAGTACGCATCCGGCTCCAATATTCGCTGCAACGGCGGTAGCGATGGCGAAATACAGGTAAGGCTTGAAGGAGGCATTGCGCCCATCACTTTTTTATGGAATGATGGCCAGAGCGGAAGTCAGAGAACCGGTTTAAGTGCCGGAACCTATTGGGTAACCGCCACCGATTCCAGCGGCAATTTAGCCATGGATACCTTGGTTTTGATCGAACCTCCACCGATGCAAGCCGAAACCGAGAAAAAGTCCTATTCCGATCAGTTTCAAACCAGTCAGGCTGCAGCTGCCGACGGACAAATGGTGGTGAATGTGCTTGGAGGTTCAGCACCTTATTCAGTGGTGTGGAGTGACTCTTCCTTTGGAATGAGCAAACTCAATTTAGCGCCCGGCCAGTATGCTTACACCGTAACCGATGTGAATGGTTGCAGCTTAGCAAAGCAGGAATCTATACAAGGACCACCCGCACTGTCGGTACAAATCCAAATTTTGAGCGAGGTGAGTTGTGTAGAGTCGCAGGACGGAAAAGCACAAGTCATCGTGAGTGGTGGTGTGCCCCCTTATTTTATTCAGTGGAGTTCCGGTGAAACCGATTCGATCGCAGAAGCCCTCGATGGTATTCGGGCCTTTGTAAAAGTGAGCGACCGTCAGGGTGCTGAAACCATGTTACCGGTGGCGTTTACTGTACCTCCAAAGCTAAGCGAAAGTGTAACTGTTTCGCAATACCCAGGCGGCTATCAGGTAAGTTGCGCTGATTGCTAC
>CANHCM010000288.1 GCA_947459155.1 Bacteroidota bacterium
AAGTGCCATTTATGGTTTGGGTGTTTTGCGGGTTTCGGTGCGTTACCGTCTACACAAGCTTGGGTTGTTGAGTTGGAAGGCGTTGCAGTAGGTTTTTTCCCTCCGGGGATGGCCTGATCAGGCAAAGTGAAAGCCCGTTAAAAATGCCAATCCCGACAGGAGCAGAAAGGCCGCTACTGCATTTCGAACCCATCGGATGGATACTTTTTTCAGATAACGGTTGCCCAGCCAGGTTCCGAACAGCGCCGAAAGCAAAACCGGTCCCATTTCGAGGGCTGAAACGGGAACATCAGAATTGTAAAAGAGATAATAGGGCAAGCGTGTAAGATCGATAAAGATGGCAATGAGCACTCCGGTGGCCAGATATTGCTCTTTGGTCAACTGCAACCGAATGAGAAATGCACTTCTGAGTGCTCCCTGATGACCACTTAAGCCTCCAAAAAAGCCAGAGCTCAGGCCTCCCAGCCAAAGCAAACGTGGCGAGAAAGACAGCGTTTGGAATGTTGGAAGCAGTTCCATCAGCCCAAAGCACAGCATAAGCGCGCCAATCACAACACCTAATGGATCGACAAAAAACTGGGCTCGACCAATGCTTGCTGTGAAAAAGGGCTCTTCAGCGAAATCGCTCAGGTAGAACAAACACCAACTTCCTGCAATGGCTGATGGAATGGCAAATAATGCAAACTTCAGTGCCACATTGGTTTGCATGTGCTTTCGCAGCAGCACCGCTTTGTATAGACCATTTAAAAAATGTACGAAAGCCGTGAGTACCACGCCGCTGGCCGGACCATAAAACAGCGAAAGCACCGGTAAAAGCAGCGTGCCTAAGCCGAAGCCGCTAAAGAATGTGAGGAGCGAGGCCAAACAAGCCGCGCAGCACATCCACAACAAATCCATATTGCAGATTAATTGCCCAGCGCCGCTTTAAACTCAAATTCGAGCTCTGCTTGCAAAGGCACTGCATCGGGTAAAATCGGCAAATCGGTTTCTCCGTAAATGCTGAACTTAACAGGAGTGCTCTTAAATAAATCGCGCAGCTCGGTGTTCTCTGGCGTTAAATCGACCGTTTGTTGTGTTGTTTCTTCAGGTAAGGTAAAATTGGCAAACACAACTTCGTCCGAACCTTCGGCTCCCGACATGCGCACTTGAAGCGTGCGGAAGTAATTCAGCGTTTGTGCAGTGTTCACGTTTTTAACCGTTACCCGTTTAATGGTTACCTGCTTTAGATTATTGATATTGAAACCCTTATCGCCAAGCTCCTTGATTAAATCAGGATCAACCTCGAACTGGTTTAGTTCGAAAACCCCAACCTGAGAAGTGGTATCAACAGTAAAAACACCACTCGCATACTGCCTGGAGAAGGTGATATCTTTAAGGGTTTCTTTACAAGAAGAAAACAAAAAGGCGAACAATAAAACAGTAATGACTGAATAATTCAAAGTGCGATTCATAGCTTGAAGAGTGATTAGGCTAAATTACATTTTTTTCTAAACGAACGTATCTACCCCTTTTCATCGTTATTTTTGGTGGCATGATTTCACGATACTTTTGGGTAGGTCTTGTATTTACTTTATTGCAATGCACAGCACTCAGCGCACAAACAAATCCGATTTATGCAAGGGCTAGAGTATTGGGCAGCAGCTTTGTTCCTGTAGCGCTGGAGAAAATACTGAATCAGAAAGTAACAATCTCAGGTGTTGACACCTGCACCGAATACAGGATTGGCGAGTTTTTAGACTATCCACAGTTTCGCGACACCACTGCCTACCAGGTTTGCATTAACCCCAAATACATTGAAATTCGTTCATCATCGGTTCTCAGGCACTTTCTTCCCCTCGATGATCAGGAAGATGGAGTGATGTTTAGCCGAAAATCGAAAATCAAAAGAAGAATCGAATTCGATTCTGTGAAAAATACCCGCTACTTTATTTTCGAAGAAATTAGCCATCCTGAAAATTCTATAATTCTCGATTATAAGACAAAAGTCACATTGTACGAAGGACAAAAAACAGAACAGCGCAGGCTTTTCGATTCTGAAGTGTTGAATTACATCGAAAATAAAGAGGCAATTCTCCCGGCATTGGTTTGCAGACCTGATTATTTCAAGCCGGGCGATTTAATTCAGTTTACCATTGATACGAAAAACCCTCAAACCCAAGAATGGGAAAGTGGCTTTGCGCTTACCCATAAACTCTTGCGTATCGATACTGTTGAATCGGGCCCCCGTTACGTGTTCTTAAATCAGATTATTCATTTAAATGAACAATTCGTCGAAAATCGAGATACCCTCTTTTTAACCCATTTTTCCGACGGACTGTTTATCGGTTCTAACATTGGTATGCCGGTGGCCTACTTTCAGCCGGGGCTGCGCATTGTAAATCCTGAAACTCCGGGGTTTGTTTACTACATGCAACCCATGGAAACGCCTACACTGCCCTTTCTTGAGGCTTCTGCCAAATCGGAAATTAGCGTGGGTGAGGAATCGTTTCCGCTGTTTGTATATTGGAATTCCACCATGCAAAGTCCATTTCGCTGGATGGTTGACTTTCCGCTTCCCTGGAGAAACACCGAATCATTGCGACAAACACCGGTATTCATTTCTTCCCAAAATAAAACGGCGGGAAAAATCATTGATGTTTATTCAAGCAATAAACCCTTTCAACTGCAACAACTTTCGGAAAACAAGAAAGCCATTCAACTGGATTTTAACAACACAGCATCTAAACCGGTAAATCTGAATTTTACGGTGACCAATTCGGCGCTCGAAGTGCAGAAATTAACCAAACCCAAGCACAAAATAAAAAAGGGGAAAACTATTATCGAGCTTGAGTTTCCGAACAAAGAACCGAATCAATACTACCTCATCAAAGTGTTTCGGGAAACCGCCAAAAATCAGTTTGAGCTGATTTACGAAATTCCATACATTTCTAGAACCGACCTTTAACTCATGCAATACAAACTACTGGGTCACAGTGGCCTTCGGGTTTCAGAATTGTGTCTGGGAACCATGACTTTCGGAAAAGAATGGGGCTGGGGTTCCGATTACGACGAAAGCAAAGCTGTATTCGACACTTATGCCAATGCAGGCGGTAACTTTCTCGACACCGCAAACCGCTATACCGAAGGCACCAGCGAACGTTGGCTGGGAGAGTTCATTGCGAACGACCGCGACCATTTTGTGCTGGCCACCAAATACGCCTTGAAGGACCGCAATGGCGATCCGAATTTTGCCGGAAACCACCGTAAAAACCTCATGCGCTCGGTACGCGACAGCCTAAACAGGTTGAATACGGAATACATCGATTTACTGTGGCTTCACGCCTGGGATTTCACCACAGGAGAAGAAGAAGTCATACGCGGTTTAGACGACCTCATTACCCGAGGCTTGGTGCATTACATCGGTATTAGCGACACTCCGGCCTGGATCGTTAGCCGCGCCAATACCCTGGCCGAGCTGCGCGGCTGGAACCGTTTTGCCGCTTTA
>CANHCM010000289.1 GCA_947459155.1 Bacteroidota bacterium
AACATTAGTTCGTTCGTTCGAAAAGGCTCCTTTCTCTTTGCCTCTACCCTGGGCGATGCCGTTTACCGTAGCGCCGACAATGGGCTCAACTGGAGCCGATTTGCCACCGGCTTAACCGGAAGCGCGCTCAATGTGAGCAGGGTACTCGTGGCCGGAAACAACCTCGTAGCCATAACGCCAGCCGGAGCCTTTGTTTCTGCCAACGATGGAGTAACCTGGAACAACGTTGGAGCAAGCCTTCCCGGCGCAGAATGTGTTACCTCGGTTGAGATAGGCGGAAAAGTGTACATCGGATATTACTACAGTTCTGTGGGTATGCTCTACAGCAGCGATGACGAAGGTTTAAGCTGGAATCCTGTGAATGTTCCGATGACGAGCTCGAATTGGTATTCGACCGCTTTGGCTCAGCAGGGAAACCGCTTGTATGTTTGCCTCAACGGCCGTGATGTTTTCTACTCCGAAAACGAAGGACAAACCTATACGGCATTGCCGTCTGCACCGGGCTCGCTGGGTTATTACTCACGCCTCACCTTCAAAGGCGACACCTTGTTTCTGTTGAGTCCCAATGATGGCGTTTACCGCTTTAATCCGAGCACTAACGCCTGGGTGGGCAGCAGTGTGGGATTGCCTGATGCGTATGGTCGCGATGTAATCCCTGCGGGTGATGGCCGTCTGCTTTGCACCACCATCAATGCAGGCATTTACCGTTCGAACAACAACGGCAATTTATGGCAGAAATCGGATCAGGGCTTTGCCGTAACCAATGTTTACACCTTAGCCCAACACAACAATGAGGTGTATGCCGGAACCTCAATTTACTACAACAGCTCTTCGATAACCACCTCAACCGGAGGCTACGGTGGTGATGGCGTTTATGCCAGCGCGAACAACGGTCAAAGCTGGGAAACCCGCAACGTTGGAATTCCACTCACCTCGAATTCAATCGGTGTGGTGCGTCACCTGATCTCCAACAACAACGACCTTATTGCAGTAGCCGATTATGCAGGCATTTACAAGAGCAGCGACAACGGTGCCACCTGGACGCAAAGCTCAGGGATTTCGAGCTCCGGAACCTATGGGCAGTATCAATCGCTTGCCGCTGTAGGAAACACCATCTATTACGCAAACTACTACGCTCCTAATTCGGGCGCGTTGCTTCGCTCAACCGATGGCGGACAAACCTTCCAGCAAGTGAGCAACTTACCCGTAACAGGCTATAGTTATGGCATTTACAATGCCGGAGGCACTAATTTAGTTTACATTGTTTATGCAGCGTCGCAATACAAAATTCTGCAATCGCCCGATGGCGGAATCAACTGGACAGAAGTGGGCACATTGCAGAGCTACCCATTTGCATCGGCTTTTCACAATGGTGTGCTTTACATTTACTCTTACAGCGGCCATATTTACAACAGTAACGATGGAGGCCTCACCTGGAGCCAGTCGGCTTACATTTCGGCGACCATTAACGACCTCGTTGGGGCTACGGTGAATGGGGCAGATTACCTTTTCGCGGCCACGCAAAACAACGGCATCATGTATTCGACCGATGCGGGCGACAGCTGGCAGGAGCCCAGTGCCGATCTCCCAACCGGTGTGAGTTCTCACGTGAAAACGCTCCTGGTGGTAAACGACACTTTGTTGGCGGGAACCGATGGACGTGGAGTATGGCGATTGGCTCTGAATGAAGTGTTGGGTTTTGTGACTTCAGCACCGGCCAAAGCGCAGGTAGAAAGCCTCAAAGCGCCGATTTTCCTTTCGCCAAACCCGGCCAAAGACTTTTGCCGACTCACTTTCGATGTAGTGCAGGAAGGCATGTATCACATTGCGGTGTATGACATTAACGGCCGCGAAGTGTTGCCTGCCGAAAAACACAACCTGATGAAAGGAGAAACCAATCTGATGCTCTCCACACAGCAGTTATCGTCGGGTTTGTATGTTGTAAAAGCCCAATCGCCAACCGGAATTTACACCGCGCGGTTTGTTGTGGAATAAGGACCTCTCTCTCTCGTCTCATATCTTTGATAAAACCTTAATTACCTAAGCAGGATTGGAATCAGGCTCTTGTATAGACAAGCATTATGGCTATGTTGAGAGAGGAAGCCCGATCCTGTTTATTTTCCAGAGTCTCAACAGTACCTAAAGGCATTATTCGCTAATGACCTTGCATATTATGAGATAAGACGGCAGAAAATACTGGGTAATTAGCAACAACAATTCACTATGAAGTACATCAAGTATGGCTGTGGCATTGATATGTCCAAAGAAAAATTCGATGCCTGTTTGTATGGGGTATCGAGTGTAGATTTCAGTTTTAAGTTTATCGGAAAACGTAAGTTTGACAATAAGCTTGCAGGTTTTAAAGAGTACGCAGTTTGGTTAAAGCGAAAGTGTGCTGAGGCTGATAAAGTGGTGCATGTGGTTGAAGCCACGGGCATTTACCATGAAAATCTGGCTATATTCCTTGACACTGAGGGGCTCTTTGTATCGGTGCTTTTGCCCAATAAGGCGAAGAAGTACATGCAGAGCTTGGGCCTAAAGTCGAAAAACGACAGTATAGATGCTCAAGGATTGGCACATATGGCTTGTGGACAGCAACATAAACGCTGGAGTGCACCATCTCAAACCATGTATCAATTGCGCACCATTACCCGCCAGATGGAGAGCATCTCTGAAATGATCACCTCCACCACAAATGAAATTGAAGCCTTGTCATACGCAATGTTCAGAGAGGAAGCCGTGTTATCGATGCTACAGCAGCAAAAGGAAGAGTTAGAGGTGAGAAAAAAAGCTTTCTCCGCGCTTATTGATGAGGTGCTCAAAAAAGATGAAGCACTTGCTGCCAAAATTGAAAAACTAACGACCATCAAGGGCGTTGGGCGCCACACGATAATCACCATTGTTAGCGAAACCAATGGCTTTGAGTTGTTCGAAAACGCAGCTCAACTGGTTAGCTACGCCGGCTATGATGTGGTAGAAAATCAATCTGGAAAGCACCGAGGCAAAACCAGGATATCCAAAAAAGGTAACCGCCACATCAGAAGAGCATTATACTTCCCTGCGCTCAATGTAGTACGATGGGAAGTGGAACCATTCAATTCATTCTACCAACGAATCTTTGAGCGCAGAAAAATCAAAATGGTTGGCTATGTGGCAGTTCAAAAGAAACTACTGGTGCTCATTTATGCGCTATGGAAACGTAACGAATCATTTAACCCCAACCACATAAACCCACATCAAACAAAAAATGAAACCACCAAAACACCTGGAGATAATGAGAAGGAGTCTTCTTTGGTCTTAAACCCCTCAAAAACAATGACATCTAAACCCCAAAAAGAAGTAGCCCCGTCAAGCAGGGCTACGCAAGATAAACACCCGTCGAAAACTCGAAGTGTGTCTTCTTTGGTCTGATTCAAAGGTAAAGTTTTTTTGCAATTTTATTTGCATGTTAAGACAGTACCTCTCTCCACAGG
>CANHCM010000290.1 GCA_947459155.1 Bacteroidota bacterium
CACATGCTGATAAGACTTGGATACATTAAATTCTCCCTTCAATTTGTTTTCTATAGCAAAGAGTTGGGCCAAACCAGACAGTTCAGCCCAGTTTTCTTGTTTGACCAGTTTTTTGATGAATTTCTTTTCAGCACTTGAGCTTTTCATCAGATTCTCAAGCGTGTTTCTTCCCTTGTCGGCCCATTGGTTAAACTTTTTTCCTTGCGCAAAATTTCGCTCCAGTGTATATTCTGCTCTTACCTTTCGAGCGGCTTCAAACAAATAATCTTCCTCAACAATGGCTTTTAAATCGAGAATTGTGAAATGTTGAAATCGTTTTTCATCTCCAACTACAGTATCAGCAACTTCAACCGGTTTAGGGTAAACTTTAATTGCAAAGCGGATATTGGAAGGGCCGTTGATACAAACCTCGCTGCGTTTTACTGGATAAGAGCGTTGTAATTGTATGGTACCTCCTTCGCTGTAACTAGACATTCGAACAATTAATGTTTCAAGAATTTGCCCTTTTTTTAGCCCTTCAACGGCGATGATTTTAAAGGTACTTTCTTCCTCTTTAATTTCTCTGATATCGGCTTTTCCTTGGGTTCGAATGACTTTTCCATTCTCAATAATCCGCACTTCAAGCCTGTGCAGACTGTCGTTTTCGCCAACAGGAACATAAATGCGGTTGTGAGATTCAAGCGCAGCATCGCTATTTAAGTAAATCGCATCATGGCGGATGGTCATTTTAGCTACAAATTCAGAATTGGGGATTTGTCCAATCCAAATAAAATTCCTCTCGAACAGTGCGATTTCTTTCTCAAGCCTGTCTTGGTCACTCATTGCAATCTTTAACGTTGAATCTGTCAGCTGATAGCTAAATGGCTCAAAGAATTGCGATTTACCCTGAAATATGATTGCCAGCAGAAATATCAGGATTGTTTGTTTTTTCATAATCTCAATTTTATTGTGCAATGAGGGTTAGGTTTTCTTTGAATGCTTTGTTCAGTAGTTTAAAACCGTCGTTCCAACCGTTAAATTCGCTTGGTTTAATCACCATTTGCTTTATACCCAATTCTCCATTCAAAATTACTTTATCGTTTTCTAAACGGTACCGCTGATTAAAGTCGATTAATTCGTTGCTGAAGGATTTGTTTTCAGGAATTCTTTTTACGGAAAAGTTTTCCGGTATTTTGAGTGATGTATATACTTGATTTTGAATATTAAAAAGGTAGGTGAGTGGTACATTTCTCTCAAGATCATCAATTCGCTCATTCGAATATTGTTTACGAATATTCAGATTAAGAAAGTACTCGGCATCGATTTTTTTAATGTAATCGGGCATTTCCAATTCAAATACAATGCGTAAGGGTTTTTCACGATCATCGAGATTTTCAAGCACGTAATTGGTGACCTTAAATTGATGATTGGAACCTTTAATCAAGCCTTGAATAAAGTCCTCTTGTTCTTTTTCATTTTTGGCATTGAGGGCGTTATTCAGTCGTACTCTAACAAATCCACCATAGGTTATTGAGCCCTTTGCTTTTACTTTGCTTTCGGGTGTAATTTCAACAAAGAGTGAGTCTTTTAGGTAATTTTTTTTATAATCCACAAAGGGCACTTCATCGACTTCATATCGCTGTTCGTCAATCGCAATTAATGCTTGCTTCCCTTGTATAGCGGTTGAAGGAAATCCCATGGGAAGTTGTTGTGCGGTAGCGTCCAAAAACTCCCATTTTGTTCCATTTTTCCAAGCCAGAATCATGTGATTCATCGAAGCCATTAACGGCAACTCCGCAAAGGTGTAGGGAATATCTCGCGAGCCAATCCAGCACAAAGAACTTGCAATTCCAGCCTGCCTGAGCATAGCCTGGAGCAATGCGGCTTTGTCTTTGCAATCGCCATAACGCTTGTGGAGAACTGCATTTGGTGGTCTTGGAATATAACCTCCAAGTCCGTCTTCAATGGCAATGTACTTGATATGGTCCTGCACCCAGTAGAATAGCTTTTTTACTACCGAAGCCGTATCTCGTGTGTTTAATTCAGCGAGTAATGAATCCACAACGGTCTTCATTTCTGGTGAAGGTGGATCGGCGTTGAAATCTTTGATGAATGCATAGTTTTGTTTATACAAGTCTTCAACATCGCCTAACAGCTTTGTTGTTTCGCCTTTTACGGTGTAGCTTTTCAGAATGAAGAAAACGTGTGGGCTAAAATAGGCTCTCGTAGGACTGTGTTCGTAGTCTTTTTCGGGTTGAATTTTGTTTAGCCAAAACTCTTCAATGATTTTCCCTTTTTCCTCTTTTCGAGATGATTTAATACCGGTTGTATCTCCAAAAAAACGCTTGCTTAGTTCAACGTTGTTAGGGTAAATCAGTCGAAGATGAGTTTTAAGTACCGGAATTCTATATCCGGATTTGAAATAAAACGGGAAAATAAATCGTGGATCTTTGATGTCGTAGGTGTAACTAAACTCAGTAACAGCGCCTTGCTGAAGCGCGGGTAACATTAGTTTAGCCTGCATCATATCGTCGTAGAAAAGGTCTTCGCTAATGTTCGAATACCGGCTGGCTTCAGGGGCCTTTACTTTTTGAAATCCGCCTTTGGCTTGAGGTACCCAGGTACAGGCCTGCAAATCTACAAGGTCAAAAAATCGTTCGGAATAAGGAATGGTTCTTTCTGCACTGAAGGAATTGGCTTCTCGTAAATACAGTATTTTTTCGGTTCTTCGATTGATGATTTTTGGTTTGCCTTTTTCAATGCTAATCTCGAGTTCATCAAAATCTTCAAGTACAACCGATTTTTTATCACCCGCAAACTTGATCATTTCATTGGCATCAAACTCTGGTGCCTGACAGAATGCCGGGAATACGAGAAAAATGCAAATAATGGTATGAATGAAGAGCCAATGCCTTTTAAAAGAATTATTGGGCATATCCATAATAGTAATTTGTTTTTCTCTTCACTTTTCCAGTGTTGTCGTAAACCGTCGATGGGCCATTCAGATAATCTTCTTCGTACTGTTCTTCCAATAAAAGAATACCAGATTCGGAGTACACCTTTAAGTTTCCGTGAAGCTCTCCTTCTTTAAAGTTTCGTTCCCTGAATACTTTACCGTTTAAATGGTAAACTACTTCTTTTCCGTGTATTTCATTATTCAGGAAATTCGATTCTTCAGCCAGTTTGCCGTCTGCGTAATAAAATTTGTATTCTCCTTCATACCAGCCGTTCACGAGAGAATACTTTAAAGCCGTCTGCCCGTTTGGATATTTAATGATGACATTAGCCGTACCATTTTGAATCCATGTTGTGTCCATTTTTCCATTACTTGAGGGAACAACATACCCAACGATTTGGTCATTATAAATGATTCGTGAGTAAACCAGACTACCATCCGTAGAGAAAAGCTGACTAGATCTCCATTCGTCTTCTTCATATTTGTTGGTTAACATCAATTTCCCGTTTAAATAATACTCG
>CANHCM010000291.1 GCA_947459155.1 Bacteroidota bacterium
AAGAATATTTTTGGACTGTTGTATTTCGAATTGATTAAATCAATCAAGAGGCTCAAATCCTCTACAAATTGCTCCATAGTTAGCGTTTCTTCGCTCACCTTACCCTGCGAGGCACCCGAAGCTCTCTGGTCCCAATAAACCATTGCATACTCATCTTCCAGAGGAAGGTACACTTTACTCACCCCTTCATCCACGCTACTACCACCCGGGCCACCATGCAGATGAATAATAAACACATTTGATTGTATGTTTCCACGCACCCATACTGGCATGTCGGCGCCTTTGTGGCGAAGAAAGAAGTAATCGCCTTCCTGCCATAACTTGTCTTTTTTGCAGGAGGAAATGCAAACAACAAGCAGAAGAAATACTGCGCTAAATTTTTTCATCGGTATTTATTTGAAATAATAAGTGATTGTAATGGGTGATGCCAGTCGAATTTTGGTTTGTGTATTCACCGAATGCTGGAAATACGGGTCGATCGACATTTGAAAGCTCAAGGGTAATGTGCCTTTCTGTCTGAAATCATAGCCTAAACCAATGAGCTGAAGGTAGGGTAAAGTAAAGGTGGAATTTCCGGCCCGTTTAACTTCCTGAAAGCCACCATCCTGATTGATTTCATAGGTTTCGCCACTCAGAAAAGAACGCAAATATCCTGTGCCAATATGCAAAGGCTCTACAATGAAGCCTGCTTTGGAGGTATATCGGTAACCAAAAGTAGCCACTGCCGAAACGCCCGTATGGTGTCTTTGGTGATTGTAAAAATTGAGGTTTGCTTTCACCATCCATGCGTGCTTCACACTCGGTTTTTCTGTGGTGTTGCGAAATTTCATCCACACGGGTTTTTCGTAGCCTACTCGCATGCCATGGCTGCCAAATTTGTCGTTGTAATACCCAAGTGTGAGGCCTTGCGTGGGTTTATCGTATGATTGACTATTTAAACGGATCGCCAGCAGCAGCAATAGCGGTATGGCGGTTAGTCGTGTTTTGCGCATCGTGTAGCATTGCGTTAGTTGCAGCTAAATTGCTTATGCTGCTTTCGGAAGTTGCAAATTTAAGAATAGCGCTAACGGCATTAACATGGAGCTAAATCGTCAGATTGAATTTCTATCAGAAGGCAGGTTAATGAACTTGGTTTTATTTAAAATTCGGTATATCAAATTAGTTAAAGGGTTGATGTAATTGTCGATTCAAACTTTTTCCTCTTTTCGGTTTTTCTAAACAGTGCTGTCCTCAATCACCCATATTTAAAACTCTAAGGAACAGTGTATTTGCAGAAACACTTATTTTGGATGTGTTTTCTCATGCTTTGTGCTTACTCAATACTGCTCTCGAGTAAATCGGAATGCTGCGCCACCGGTTGAAGCCGGCAGTCCCCGGGAGCGGAGCGACGGGGCTAGAGGCGGAAAACGGGATGCCCCCCACGTGAAGTTGAGCCGTTGAAAAGTTTAAGGTGGGCAGGCGCCCAAAAACCTATCGTTGTGAAATAAAAAACCCGGAGCGTTTTGAGGACTCCGGGTTTTAATTGCGTTAAACGAATTTTTTAGCGGCGTGGCTGGCTTGCGATGAAGGCGTTGAGCTCGTCGACGCTTGAGGAGAAGGTAAATGCGTTGTTTACCATGAAGTAGTTGCCGAGGTCGAAGGTGCGGCCATAGGCGAACTTGGCGAAATCGAGTTTTGAGTCTTCGAAGCTGAAGAGTCCGAGGATTTGGGTAACCTGGGCGGAGGTCATGCAGTTGCTGGTGAATACCTGTTGTGCAACCTGCAATTTGTTTTCTTCGAAAGCCTGATTGTTAATGGTGTTGAGGGCGTTGTTGAACGTTCCCTGATCCATTGGCCAAGGGCAGCCGATTGGGCCATTGTAACCGGGCATTACAAAATGTGCGGGTTGCTGTTGCACGGGCATCGGTGTACCTGTGGTAGTTACTGTGGTGGTTTGTTGAACGGTTCCTCCGGTGGTTACTACACCACCAACACCTACAGGAACACCAACGTTCATGTTGAAATTAACACCAAGATCAGGGTCGTTTACTGAAACGTTCATGCCTGCAGCCGGAGCAACAACTGTAGTTGTGGTAGTGGCCGGAACAGCTGTGGTGGTTGTTGTGGTGCGCGTGGTTTGAGTAACAGTTCCGGCCGGAGGTACAGGGGTGTACACCGGTTGCGGCGGAGGAGCAACCACGGTAGTTTGCTGCATAGGAACCATAAGCGGTGTTTCGGAAATGAAACGCATCACATACTTCTCTTTTTCCTCTTCCTTCTTTTTAATATCCGAGGAGTCGCGTGTACCCAAATCGCGGGCTACCTGATTTCCAGCCTTTTTGAAGGCGCCGCCAACTGCGGTTTCTTTCTTCGGACGGATGTTGAATGTGTATTCTTTAAATGGATCGAGTGGAATTGTTTTGGTCACTTCGCCGAGGCTGGCGTCTTCGAACAGTACCTTCACTTTGTAAGTGGCGGGTGCCGTAAGGTCGGTGAGTTTTACATTGGTAGCGGGCACTTCGTTGTAGCGAAGGCCATTCATGATTACCGTGAATTTTTCGCCGTTTTCTGCGAAGAAAATCAAATTGGATTTCTGAGCGCTTGCTGCTCCGCTAATCAGGGCAAACAAAGCAAGTAAAATTGTCTGTTTCATATGAGGTCCGTTTTGTCGGCCGGGGTTTTCAAAGTTGATGCCAAAGATAAATAAGATTTGTAGTCGAAATGTTTAATCAGAGCGGATTCCAATTCCACTGATCGAGCTCTTCGATGGCTGTTTTCAGCAGATTTACAGAGGCTTCCACATCATCTTTGTGGACCATCTCGATTACCTGATGTATATGTCTTGTAGGGATGCTGATGGCTCCTGCAATGGCTCCACCGGCGGTCATGCGTTGAATTCCTGAGGTATCGGTTCCACCTCCGGTGAGGATTTCGGGTTGCCAAAGGATGTTATGCTTAGCCGCGGTAGATTTGAGGAATTCTACCATTCGCGGGTCGCAGATGACGGAGGTATCCATCACCTTGATTCCGGTTCCCTTGCCAAGGCTGGTTACTTTTTCATGCTCTTTGGCGCCGGGCACATCGAAGGCGATGGTTGTATCGAGGCCAAAGCCAAAATCGGGTTGGATGTTCAAGGTAGCCACCTGAGCTCCGCGGATGCCTACTTCTTCCTGCACGGTGAAAACGGCGTAGAGGTCGTAGGGGATTTCTTTGAGGCGCCGGAGCGTTTCGATGAGAATGTAAACGGATATGCGGTTATCGAGCGATTTGCAGTTCACGCAGGAGCCCATTTCAATCAGCGAGCGTTCTCGGGTAACGGTGTTTCCAATTTGAATTTTACGTTTCACCTCTTCGGTCGGCAAACCGGTATCAATGAAGAAGTCGCTCAGCTTTGGGGGCTTTTCGCGCTCATCGGGACTCATCAGGTGGATGGG
>CANHCM010000292.1 GCA_947459155.1 Bacteroidota bacterium
CCTTGCTCCGACAAAGGTCCGAGATATTCGCTATGCGCATTCCCAAGTGTACCGGCATTGGTACTCACGTACGTCAGCTCATAAGAGCGTTGATATGGAGCGTATTGAAAACGATACGTTCCTGGCCCAAAACCGGTGAGTGGCTTGTCGCGGAACATGCGTAAAGCCGAACTCCAGCGATTGATGCGTTCGAGGTTAGAGGCGTCTGATTTAATATTAGATACCGACTTGAGGTGCTTAGCCAGGTCTTGAGAGGAACTTTGCTTGTTACGCCCAAGCTTAAGCATGATTTCGTCCTGATAATGAATCACTCCGGCCAGGGCAATGATGCCTCCAAAGGCAACAAGCTTCCAATTGATGCGAAGCAGATACAACAGGTAGATGCAGTAAGCACCAACAATGCTAAGCCAGGCCGCCCGCGTGTATGAAACAACCACCCCAATGAGTATGACCAAGAAAAAACCAAAAGAGATAAACCGGTATTTGGGAGTGTAGCTTTTGTCGAACGAAAACACAAACATCACCGGTAAAACCATGGCAATTACGGCCCCATAGATGGTATGGTCTTTAAAGAAGGGCTGCATTACCCAGTAAAGCGCGTTTTTGTCGATGTTGTAGGCAAAAAACTGGGCAACGGAATACAAAATCACGATGCTCAGCGGCACGGTGAATGTCCAGATCCAAGTACGAATGCTTGAAGAATCACGAAAAATCTGGGTGGCCACGAAATAAAAACCAACCACAAACCAAAGCCGGGCGATAAAATACTTGAGCGATACCAGGGGCATTGTGGAGGTGAGGGTGGTAAAAAACATCCACACCAGGTGAAACAGAATGGCCAAAGTAACCGGGTGTCGGGTAATGCGGCGATCGAAACCTCCTTCAAAAAGGAGCTTAAAGAAGAAGACCAGCATTACACCAAAGAGAAGAGGCTCGGTGGGTAAGGTAAGTGCGGCAAACTCGCTAAACTCAGCCGTGAGAGAGAAAGGAGTAAAGAATAGAATAAAATAAACGAGCTTATCGATCGAAACGATGGCTGCGAAAATGATAAAAAGCACCAGAGGCAATATGGGCAGCAAATAAAACTCCTGCGTTAGCAGATAGCTGTTCACTGCAATAAACGCAGCGATAATGCCATACATCCAACGGGCAAGTCCGCCTTCGGATTGACTATTTTTCAACTGCTTAGGCCACATGCATTCGGCTGCGAATTCTGTGGATATTCTCCATTAACAGCACCATAACAATGGCCAACAGAGCCGTAGCAAGGGTCGAAACCACTACAATCAGCCAGCGAACAGGGTAGGATTTTTTCTCCGCCGGCTTGGCCAGGTTTACCACGAACTTGTGAGGGATTTTCTCGCTCGCATCCACCTTGGCTTCTTCAAATTTGGTTTTCAGCTGGCTGAGGTTTTTACGGTCGTGCTCCATGTCTTGTTCAATCGACATAGAAACCCCACCATATTGGGCGAGAATGTTCATTTGCTCCTGAATGGTGGCCAAAGCCCGGGTGTTATTCTCGACAAGTGCTTTACCATACGCCTCGCTTAAACGCTCAACCTGAGAGGTGTAATCCAAAACGCCCAACAAACGGAGTCGCTTAAGGGTGTCTTCGCGGGCTTTTAGATATCTTTCAAAGTCGCGGTACTCCTTTTCAACGATGGCCAATGCCTTGCGGGCGCGCTCATGTTGCATACGCGTTTTCACCGTGTCGAGCAGAGAGGCAATCTCGTTGGCCATAATTGCCGCCAAACCCGGATCTTCGTCCATTACATCAATACGTACCGACAAATACTCGGTACGGTTAAAGGAGATGTTTTCTTCAAATTTACGGTTGAGCTCAGTACGTGGGTAACGCGCATCAGGATCAATCCGATAATGCTTCATCAAATCAAACTTCTCGATAACCCGTTCCCGAATCTCATCCGAATTGAGAATCTGCATCATTTGCTCCACCTGCTCTTCTTCACCAAACTGAAGGATGTTCTCCTTCTCAAACTGGTTTTCGCTCAACAACGATTTTGAAATCGAGCTGTTTGTGGTGGGAAATAGAATTACGCTCGACTTGAACTTCGGCCGTATGAAAAACTCCGAAGAAAAAATGATTGAAGCGACGGCCGCCACCGCAGTGGCAATGAGGATGGGCTTCCGTTTCGACCAAAGAAATAAAATCAGATTGGTGGAGTCGAAAAGGCTGCCGTTAGAATTGTTTTCCATGAATGGGAATGCTGTTGCGTTAAGGTCGCGGGCAAATGTACACAATATCCACCTTTCTGATAGGCTGTACTATCCATACTTCATAACCCGAAGTATCGACTTGACATGCAGCAAGCCAATGGCAAACGAGGAGAGTCCGCCGGCAACCAACAACGTGAGTACGCCGTAAATCCAATTGCTGAAAAACGAACGACAAAGGCTGCCAATCAAAAACACCGATACAATAAACAGCATAAGCTGCACCAGCAGACGAATGTTTACCCTAAACTTAAAAATGCGTTGTGCCAGGTAAATTTGAAGCAAAGCCGTGATGAACTGAGTGGTCAAACTCGACCATGCGGCTCCAACTGCCTTAAACTGTGGAATCAGAATGAGGTTTAGTAACAGGTTTAGCACCATTCCTGAAGCGGCCATCAGGTTAAGGTGCATCAAATTTCCATTGGCCGTAAGCAGGGTTCCGAAAATGTAGGTTAACGATGTAGCCACAAAGCAACCCATGATAATTCCGAAAACCTCAGCCGATTCGGCCGCATGGTGGGCATACAACAAGCGCATCAAGTCTTCACCATAAAATAGAGAAGCCACCACTACCACTACCGATGGTGTAATGAGAATGGTAAATGCCAGTTTGGTAAGTTGCTCGACCGACTCCTGAAAGCGAATCATCCGCGAAAACATCGGAAGCAGCAAACCGGCGAACAAAAAAGAGAACATGTTGGCCGAATCCAGAACTCTGTAAGCGGCCGCATAAATTCCACTTTCCAGCTTTCCGTCGGGCAGCATCCGCTCAAGCATCACGGCATCAACACGGTTGTAGAATGTCATCAACAACACCAAAATCGCGTAAGGAAAGCTCTTCCTTAAAATGAGCAAAAAGAAAGGATAATGCCACTTAAGCCGGGTAAACTTGGCTTTTCGCATCACAATCGCCAAGGTGATAAGCGCCGTTATGGCATAAGAGAAATTCTGGGTGTACACAAACAGCTCGATGGTCATAGGCCGGTCGAGCAAGTTGCCCCAAAGCAAAAGACCGCAAAACAGGATCATCAACGACCGGTCGAGAACGGAAATGATGCTGTCGGTGGTAAACAAATGTAATCCCGCCAGGTTCGACCGCAGATACATAATCATAAAGGCCAGAAACTGGTTGAGGCCCATCATGCCCAACAGATGCAACTCGCG
>CANHCM010000293.1 GCA_947459155.1 Bacteroidota bacterium
TTAGTCAGAATACGTAATACGTTGTACCCTCAATTCAAAAACGTTCCCCCGAATGTTACCGTGAACAAAGTCTCAGGACTCAAGACCAAAGACTGAAGACTCCCCTCCCCTTCCGAACGTCAAGAAAGACACACAAACGGTCGCGTGGGATTTTGTGGTCTTTCTAGGCCGTTCGGAATTCCCGCCAACGCATGGCCCGCCGCATTTCCCATGGCCACCGCGCGGCTTCACGGTTCATTTTGAATGAATCGGTCTTATTAATGTTCAAATCAAAATAGGAAAAGCTGAGTGTTTTCGAGATTCAAGCGACACTCAGGCGGAGCCCACAATACCACTTGGAAACGAAACCCCAAGCCTTACGTGATCAAACGCAATACGAATTACGCAGTACGTTATACGCCCCAAAAAAACGTTCCCCCGAATGTTACCCTGAACAAAGTCTAAAGACTTAAGACTTAAGACTCAAAACCCCCTTCCCCACCAGGGCGCGTACTGATTTCATGATTCCCGCTTCGTCGTAGCCACATTCGGCCCAAAGCTCTTGCTGGGTGCCGTGTTCAACGTAGCTATCAGGAATGCCAAGGCGCTGCAAACGAGCGGTGTAGCCGTGGTCGGCCATGAATTCGAGCACCGCCGAACCAAAGCCCCCCTGAATACATCCATCTTCAATCGTAATCACCTTGCTGTGCTTGGAGAACACCTCATGGAGCAGCTCCTCATCAAGGGGTTTCACAAAACGCATATCGTAATGCGCCACCGACAAGCCTTCAGCGTCCAGTTTATTGATGGCTGTTACTGCAAGATTTCCGATGTGACCAAAGCTTAAAATGGCCACGTCATTACCATCGCGCAGTTTGCGCCCTTTTCCAATGCTTAATGCCTCCAAAGGAGTACGCCATTCGGTCATCACCCCATTACCACGCGGATAACGGATTGAGAACGGACCCGGATTAAGCACCGCGGTGTGCATCAAATTGCGCAGCTCCTGCTCGTTCATCGGCGCACTCACCACCATGCCCGGAATACAGCGCATGTAGGCAATGTCGTAAGCCCCGTGGTGTGTGGGACCATCAGCACCAACTAAACCGCCGCGGTCGAGACAGAACACCACATGCAGGTTTTGCAAGGCCACGTCGTGGATGACCTGATCGTAAGCCCGCTGCATAAACGAACTGTAAATGTTGCAGAAGGGAATCATGCCCTGAGTGGCCAAACCCGCGCTAAAGGTTACCGCATGTTGCTCACAAATACCCACGTCGAAGGCTCGATCAGGAATCTCCTTCATCATGATGTTCAGGCTACAGCCCGAAGGCATGGCCGGAGTGATACCGACAATCTTTTCGTTGTCTTTGGCCAGCTCTACCAGGGTGTGACCAAACACGTCCTGGTACTTCGGAGGCTCAGGCCCTTTCTTGGGCGACTTGATGATCTCGCCGGTGTCTTTGTTAAACAGTCCGGGAGCGTGCCAAAGGGTTTGGTCTTCCTCGGCCAGCTTGTAACCCTTACCTTTTACGGTAAGAATGTGCAGAATCTTAGGCCCGGGAATATCTTTCAAATCGCGGAACACCTGCACCAAACGGTTTACATCGTGTCCGTCGACCGGACCAAAATAGCGGAACTTCAGCGATTCAAAGAGGTTGCTTTGTTGAAGCAGGGCGCTCTTCACCGCGTTTTCTACCTTTTGAACGATGGCTTGCGCATTGGGGCCGAAACGTGAAATCTTCCCCAACAGGTTCCACACCTCGTCCTTCATCCGGTTATAAGTGTGCGAAGTGGTAATGTCGGTGAGGTATTCTTTCAGAGCGCCAACATTCGGGTCGATCGACATGCAGTTGTCGTTCAGCACCACAATCATATTGTTTTTCTCGGTGCCGGCATTGTTCAGTCCTTCGAAGGCCATGCCACCGGTAAGGGCACCATCGCCAATCACCGCCACGTGCTGTTTATCGAGCTCGCCTTTAAGCCGTGAGGCTACCGCCATACCCAGTGCCGCCGAAATGGAAGTAGAGCTATGCCCTACCCCAAAAGTGTCGTACTCGCTCTCTTTGCGCTTCGGAAAGCCGCTAATTCCACCATAAATTCGGTTGGTGTGAAACACATCGCGGCGGCCGGTAAGCATCTTGTGGCCATAGGCCTGATGACCAACGTCCCAAACCAATTGGTCGTATGGTGTATTAAAAATGTAGTGAAGGGCAACAGTCAATTCCACTGTTCCAAGGCTTGCACCGAAATGCCCGCCTTTCACCGATACAATGTCGATGATATATTGCCGCAACTCATTGCAGATCTGAATGAGATCGTCTTCTTTGAAGCGCCGAAGATCGGCCGGACTGTCGATTTGGGAGAGCAGTTCTCCGGGTATGATATTCATAGGCTGCACGAGGGAGACAAAAGTACGAATAATGTGGTTGACCAGTTGTTAACAACCCGGTAAGGAAAATGTTGTGTTCAAACTGAATTGAGCATTGCCTGGAACTAGATTAAATACGAAGGTAATTACCACCAATGAATCGCGCTATGGTGCAAGGAATGGTGCTGCATGATTGATTTTGATGGCCAGGCAGAATTGCACCCAAATAGCCGAAAAAGCCCTTATTTATTGGGCATTGACCGCATTTCTCAGGCTTTTTTGGCCCCTCGCGGGGATGACCAATCGGATGTAAGACCAATGTCGAATTCTCTGCAACATACACCGGTACAATGAGTAGAACCACTCACTGTCTGATAAGCGTGTATGCATCGTCTCTCCGAAACTGAAATCCAGGCCCTGGCCGCCCGAAACTGCCAATACCCTGTATGTATTCTCGATTTAAACCTGAACCTCGTATGGGCGAGTCCTGCATTTTACCAAATCACCGGCTATGAAGCCACGGTTTGTGAGAAAAAACCACTTACCGAGATTTTGGGCCGTGGCGATGTACATCGGGCTGAGATCCACCATGCCCTTGGAAGGTTACTCAAACATCAGGAAAGCCACGTCGAAATGCAGGCTGCCAGCGCATCAGGTGAGTATCTGGTGCTGCGCGCGGCCATCAGCGATGCCGAAATTGACCAGTATGGGTTAATCGGCTATGTGCTGCAAATCGAAGACTTAACCTTAGCCAAACAGCAGGAAATAGAAATTCGTGAAAACCGCCGTGAGCTCTCCGAAATGTTCGAAAACTCGGTAATGCCCATGTGCTACAACACGCCATCAGGTACTTTTGTAAAGGTAAACAAAGCCTTTTGCGAGCTTTTCGAGTGCCGCATGGATGAACTCATCGGACGCGATTACCTCGACCTTCAGTTTGCCCACAGTACGGAGGCTGAACGAAGGGCCATCAGGCTGGAAGCCGCCGACTTTTTGCGCTCCAACAAAGTGTACCGCAA
>CANHCM010000294.1 GCA_947459155.1 Bacteroidota bacterium
AATCATCTGGCTTTGCCATTGCTCGAGATTCAGTTTTTCTTTAAAAACCGGAATGAGAATGTCGTTACTGGCCGCTACAAAGCCCCAGAAAAAGAAAACGGAGATGAGCGTGACAAACGCTTTGTTGTTTTTCATCAGCGACAATATCAGTTAAAATCAGTTGGGTGAAAAGGGCCGAAGTTGGAAGTTATTCACGGATTGGGTGTGGCCAAAAACAAATAAGCCTGCGCAGAGGCAGGCTTATTTGCATGTTAACGCTTTTTAGGGTTCAACCACAAAAGCTCGGCTGAGCATCAATTTTCCGGTATTGATTCTCGCAATATAGAGCCCTCCGGAAAGGGTGTTGGTGTTGAGGGTAATTTGTTTTTCGGCCGCAAAAGTGTTTTGCAGAACCACCCGGCCAGAAGCATCGAGTATTTCTACCTGAACATCGTTTGTCGGAGCTTCATCGAAGCTGAGGGTGATGTTTGCAGAAGCCGGATTGGGGAAGAGGCTGAGGCCTTCGCTGCTGGCCAAGTTTTCAATTCCGGTAATGCACGGATCGCAAGCTCCCCAACACACTGCCGGAAGGGTAATGTTGCTGGTTACAATGATGCGGCGGTTGGTAAAATTGTCGGTTGTAGCGGTGCAGGTGCTGCCCGGTGTGAGGTTTTCCTGACCGGCCCAGTTGTCGTATGAGAATTTGTAATCGAAGGTGTCGGCAGGCAAGGAAACAACGATTTCCCAGATGTCGTCGCCATTCTCATCGCTCAGTTGTGCGCAGTTTCCACACCAGTTGTTGAAGGTTCCGTTTACTTCCGGAGTGGTAAAGTTGGCGGTTACTTCGCGCATATCAACCTGGAAGGTTACGTTAAACGGACCGCTTGGGTCGTTGCACGGTGCGCAGCTTGCCCAGCAAACCTCAGGCAACACGATATCGCCATTCACGGTGATGGTTCGGTTGGTAAACTGTCCGGTGGTGATTACACACGATCCGCCTGGAGCAAGCTCTTCCTGAATTCCCCAGTTGTCGGCGCTGAACTTGTATTCAATAGTGCCGGCCGGAAGTTCGATGGCCAGTTCCCAAACGCCATCTCCATCAGGATCTTCCATTGGGGCGCAGTTGCCACACCAACTGTTGAATGTCCCGTTTACTTCGGGTGTGGTGAAGGCTTGCGTAACTCCGTTCATGTCGACGCGGAACACTACAGTGTAAGGTGCTCCGGTATCGGTAAGACAAGGTGCACAGCTACCCCAGCATACTACCGGAAGGGTTGCATCGCCGGTAACGGTGAGCGCACGGTTGATAAATCCATTGTTGTTGATGGTGCAGCTTTGACCGTCGGCCAATTGCTCTGAAATGGCCCATGAATCTGCCGCGAATTTGTATTCGTAGGTTCCTGCGGGAAGTCCAACGGTGAGTTCATAGATCCCATCGCCATTCTCGTCGCTCATTGGCGCACAACCGCCACACCAGCCATTGAAGGTTCCGTTCAGCTCAGGTATATCGAAGGCTTGTGTAACCTGATTCATATCAACCTGGAAGGTGATATTAAAGGTATCGGGCTCTTCGCTTGAGGTGCCCATTTGGAGGTCGTCGAAGAAATAGGTTTTTTCACCTGCCGTAGCGCCATCCACACCAAAGTTGAAAAACACAGAGGCTTTGTCGTAGCTGTTGTTCAGGTTCAGCGCAGACGTTCCATTGGCGTGGTTGGCAAAGTTGAAGGTTAGGGTTTCCCATTCACCTGCAGTGCTAACTGTGGCTTCGGTTTCAACAGAGATTGTTGGATTTGCGTGGTCTTCAACCTTTAAGCGCACTTGAATTCCGGCATCGGGCGACCAAACACGGAGGGTCATGGTTGCGTTGGAGGCTGTAAACGGAATAGGGGTGGCCAAACCTTGCTGAGCAGCATTGGTAATGGTGGTGCCGGCCCAAGGCATTGCTGTAGCCGACTTGATCACCTTTACTACGGTATTTGCCGCGTTGGTCGGATCGGCTTCGATGGTTGAGGCTTGTGCACCTTCGAACCCGATTACGCCATATTCAACGTTATCGTCTTCGAACGTTACCGGAAGATCCATTTGTTCAAGACTGGTAGTTTGGCAAGCTTCGCAGCTTCCCCAGCATACGGTTGGCAGCACCATGTCCCCATTGGCCACAACCAGCGAACGGTTGGTAAAGTTGCCGTTTGTAACGGTGCAAGAAGAGCCGGAAACGAGGTTTTCTGAACCGGCCCAGCTGTCGTAGGCGTATTTAAACTCATGGGTTCCAACCGGAATAGATGCGGTAAGTGTCCAGATACCATCTCCGTCGGCGTCGGCCATTGGGGCGCAACCGCCACACCAGCCGTTAAAAGTCCCGTTTACTTCGGGAGTTGTAAATCCGGGAGCCACGTTGTTCATGTCGACGCTGAAGGTCACATTGAAGGCCGAAGGACCGCCACCACCGGCGAATTCCAGGTCGTCGAAGTAGTAGGTCTTCACACCTGCCATAGCGCCATCCACACCGAAGTTGAAAAACACCGAGGCTTTGTTGTAGCTGTAGCCCAGGTTGAGGGCTGCGGTTCCGTTGGCGTGGTTGGCAAAGTTAAAGGTGAGGGTTTGCCATTCTCCGGCCGTAGTAACGGTGGCTTCTGTTTCTACCGATCGGGTTGGGTCTTGCCAATCTTCCACCTTCAGGCGAACCTGAATTCCGGCATCGGGCGACCAAACGCGAAGCGACATTTGGGTGTTGCCGGCGTTGAAAGGAATAGGGTTGGCAAGTCCTTGCTGCGCGGCATTGGTGATGGTTGTTCCTGCCCATGGCTGAGCGGTTGCCGCTTTGATGACTTTCACCACGGTATTGGTTTGATTTGTTGGATCGGGTTCTATGGTAGACGCTTCCGCTCCTTCAAATCCAATCACACCGTAGTCTACTCCTGCCTGGTCAAATGTAACCGGAAGGTCCATTTGCTGTGCGAGCCCGATCACCGAAAGTAACGCTCCCGCAAAGGAAAGTAACAGTTTTTTCATAGATTCTTGATTTTGATTTTTGGGTTACAGGATGCTAATATACACTAATTGTAATTTATACAAAAAGCTTTTTTATAACTTTGAGCATTCTCTTGCTTAGCTTTGATGTTCAAAACCTATGAGATTGCCATGAAATCGTATCAGCCACGGCTTTTGCAGGATGATTTGTATTCGATACCCGTCGATGCTTTTTTCAAATCGGCGTTTTCTGTTGACTGTGTAATCTTTGGGTATCATGAATCAGAGCTGAAGGTATTGTTGATTCAGCGCGGAACAGAGCCTTTTGAGAACTATTGGGCTTTGCCGGGCGACCTGGTGTATCCGAATGAGGATTTAGATTCGGCCGCCTTGCGGATTTTGAACGACCTTAC
>CANHCM010000295.1 GCA_947459155.1 Bacteroidota bacterium
GAATCGGCAAAGAAGAAGTTGGCCGTAAACTGACTGCCCACGGTTGAGGGCGCTGTGATTGAAATAGGTCTGTAAACGCTGCTTCGGCCAACTGGGAACGTGAAGGCATCGTCGCCTTCCTTGCGCACCGGACCGACAACAAAACTGCTGTTCGAAGCTCCGGTAACAGTTGCATTGTCGAGGATTGTTAACAAATTGGTAGTGCTCGTATTGATGTTTCGCGCGGTAAATGTGAGGTTACCCGTAATCGAAATCGGAACCGCGAGAGTAACCCTGTTGGCCGACTTGTTAATGGTCATGTTGCCAAACACAGGCGCCGTTGAAACATCGCCCTCAATATTTTGATTGCTGCCGCCATCCATGGTCACCCTTCCGCCGGAAGCCGAAAAGTTGATGGCGGTTGATGAACCGACTGTAGAGATGTTGCCAGAGAAAGTACTGTTGGTGTTGTAAGCCGGATAGAGCGTAAAGGCCGTGCTTTGACGGAACAATACATTCCCGTTAAAGTCATCACCACTCGAACCGGCAAGATACAATGCCCCTGAGCCCGTGGCTTGAATGGTTGTGCTACCATTGAAAACATTGCCCCCTGCACAAATATTCGGACCCGAGCCGCTTTTGGTGATGCTGGTTGTGTTGTTAAACGTGCTGCCATCCAAATACACGCCCGGACAAGCAAAGGTAACCGGACCATTGAAGGTGTTGCCTGCTTGCAAGTGCAATTCGGTACCGCTGCCAAAAGAATTCAAGGTTTGAGCGGTTGTGCCAAGCTGGGTAAGTCCGGCAATGCGTAAATCGCCCGAACTAAATCCGCTGCTTCCAATTTGCAAGGCATTTCCGCTGGCCAGCGTGGATGTCCCTCCGTTTTGTCCAATCCTTATTCCCCCGCTCATTCCAAACGAATTGAACTCTACGTATCCGTTGAACTCGTGTCCTGCGCCTCCGTCGGCGAGATACAGGATATCAATTCCTGAATTCTCCAACACCAAACTGCTTTCGAAAACATCGGCAGTTGTAGAACCCAATATCCATTCGCCATCACCCGACTTGCTCAAAGTAGCCAAACCATTGAAAGTGTTTCCACCGGTTGAGCTTACCGGCAACATACCCGTTTGGGTAATCACGGCGTTGCTGTTAAAGGTTGTTCCGTTAAGGTAAACCGAAGGCGCCGTAAAGGTAACCTCGGCGTTGAACACCGTAGAGGTTTCGAGGTAAAGCGAGGTTTCGTCGGTAAAATCAATCAAAGACTGCGGGGTGGTGCCAACCTGGGTAAATCCTCGCAAGCGAAGTTCTCCCGAGCTAAATCCTGCCCCTCCAATCGAAATGGTTTTCGAATCGGCCAGGGTCGACAAGCCACCACTTTGCCCAAAACGCACTCCTAAGGATGCTCCTGTTGATGTAACTTCGATATTCTCATTGAATTGATGACCACTTCCACCATGTGCAATGGCAATAAACGAGGAGCCTGAATTGGTCAGGTTCAACTGACCGTTAAAGATATCGGCATTGGTTGAGCCCAAAATGAGACTGCCCGAACCGCTATTGGTAATCGTACAGGTACCGGCAAACGTATTGCCGCCCGTACCCGTGTTCGATGTAGCGCCATTCTTCTGAAGTGTTGCGGTACCATTAAAAGTTGAGCCGCTCAACACCAGCTGCGGGAAACGGAAATTCACGTTACCGTTAAACGTAGTGCCGCTTTCGAGGTGAAGTGCGGCCGTTCCACTGCTCAACAAAATGGTTTGTGCGGTAGTTCCGCTTTGGGTAAAGTTTCGAAGGCGCAACGAACCGGCTGTAAAACCACTTCCACCCACCGTAATGGTTCGGCCCGAAGCCAGCGAGCAAGAACCACCCGACTGACCAAAACGAACGCCCCGGCTACTTCCGGTTGAGTTGACTACTATGTTCTGATTGAACACGGTACCCGCTGAACCATGAGCCACAAAGGTGGTCTGGCTGCCCGTATTGGTGAAGGTAACTACCGCGTTGAAGGTGTCGGGATTGCTCACACCTAAAATCAATTCACCGCTACCGCTATTTACAAAGGTTGTAGTTCCGTTGAAAGTATTGCCGCCAAGACTTTGATTGTTGCCTGCTCCATTTTTAGTGAAGCTGGCCGTACCCTGAAAGGTTGCACCATCTAAGAAAAGCTGTGGCGCCACAATAGTAAGGTTGGCGTTAAATACAGTACCCGTTTCAAACGACAAAGAAGCTGTTCCGGTTAAGGTAAGACTTTGGGCGGTGCTTCCACTTTGAACGAGGTTTTTGATGAACAAATCGCCCACCGTAAAGCCGCTGCCTCCAATCTGAAGCGTACGTCCACTGGCTAAGGTGCTTGTTCCGTTGCCTTGGCCAAAACGAATTCCCGGACTCGATGCTGTAGAGTTCAGGATGATATCTCCATTAAACGCTGTACCTAGTGCAGCATGGGCAATCGAAATCCAACCGCTGCCGCTGTTACTCAAGGTAACGTTGCCTTTGTAGATGTCGGGATTTGTATTGCTGAAAATCACCTCGCCGCTACCACTGTTGGTAAACGAGAAGGTCGATTCAAAGGTATTTCCACCCGCCGAGGTAACAGCACCAGCTCCGGTTTTGGTAATGCTTACCGCCTGGTTGAAAGTTGAGCCATTGAACGATACCGAAGCCGAATTCACCGAAACGCTCACATCGAAGGTAGTTCCGGCAAAAATGACTGTTCCGGTGCAATTCAAACTGCCATTGGTGATAGATCCGCCATTGAAATTGCAACTGCCCGCTACTGCCAGAGTAAAGCCCGACAAATTCAGCGAACCCGAATTGATGGTGAAGTTGTTGATTCCGGTAACCTCATCAAACAATGGGTTGAATGTGCCGCTCTGTATGGTTACATCGTCGCCAATGTCGGGTGTGCCAGTGGCCGGCGACCAGTTGGCCGGATTTCCCCACTCGGTCGACACACCGCCAATCCAAGTGTAGCTTGTGGCACTTGCCTCAGACATTAAACCCACGAAAACCGTGGTCATCAGGACGATTTTCCTGATCGAAGCGAGTATTGTAAATCTTTGAACCCTCATAGCCTTCGGAATTGTTCTTTCCTCTTGGCTATACTTCTTTACTCAACCTACAGTTGCGTAGCTCAGGCCATTGTAACGTTGGGAACTAACAAGCGTAAGAAAAACACCGTATTGGTAGGATTAAAAATGCTTATCATATCACAATCAAACACTTACGAAAAAGAAATCTCAACACATGGGTGGAAATACCGTGTAGGATTTAACGATGGCTTGAGGGGAAAACAGATCAGTTCCACATCTTTCACGTCATGAAAGAGGTCAATTGGAACCCCAAAAAATTCAGCTTGAAACCCC
>CANHCM010000296.1 GCA_947459155.1 Bacteroidota bacterium
CTGACTCCCGGCGTGCAGTATTTCATGCGCTACTATGTGAACGACGGCAACCATACCAGCAATACCGAATTCCCTAAAACCGAATCCAACGACTTGTACAAGTCATACTGGAGCTTCATAATTAACCCCTAATGCGCGCTACCCTATTTTTGATTCTTGGACTTTCTCTTCTTGCCTCCTGTAAAAAAGACGATGAGCAGGAAGTGGGCGACACACCCGTAATTACGTTTGAGAGTATTTCGCCGGGCTCGGTGAAAGCTTACAGCGACTCTGTGGTTATTCGCATTCAATACGAAGATGGAAATGGCGATTTGGGAGAGAACAACACAACCGAGCCGAACGCCTTCATTACCGACGTGCGCAGCGGACTAGAGTACCAGTTTCGCGTGCGGCAGCTGGCACCCGACGATGCGAATATTCACATCCGTGGAAGCCTCAACATTGTGGTGCCACAGGTTGCCTTTATTGGCAGTGGAAGCAGCGAAACTGCCACATTTAAGGTGAAGATTGAAGACCGTGCCGGCAACATGAGCAACGAGATTACCACCACGGCCATCACTGTAACGCCCTAAATGAAGCTCATCAGGCTTTGCCTCATCATTTTCACCATTGCCTTAAGTTTAGGCTCATGCGCCTCGTTTAAGGATGTGCAAATGCCCGAGATTGAGCGCATCAGTAATGTTCGTACCGGCGAGCTGAGGGAAGGTCGTTTGGCCATCAGTTTTATAACGGAAATCAGAAATCCCGACAAGCTCAAGTTCAGAATCAGGCGCGTTCAACTCGATGTGATGCTCAACGGGAACAAGGTGGGCGAAATTAGCAGCAACCGTGTAATTCGCATCCGCAACTTGTTGCAAGCCCAGGTAGAATGGACGCTTATGGCCGACCTCAAGGCCTTGATTAAACCCGGAATGTTACTCAGCCTTGCACTTTCCGGACGGCCACAGCTGGGCGTCGAAGGCCATGTGCGGGTGTCGAAATTCATCTTCCGGAAAACCATTCCGGTGAAACTGAATACGCCCATCAGTCTGCCCAAATTCTAAGCACTTCGGCTACCTTTGGGCGCATGGAAACGATGTCGCACAAGCCCAACGCCTTGATTGATGAGAGCAGTCCATACCTGCTACAGCATGCCTACAACCCGGTTCAATGGTACCCCTGGTCGGAGGCGGCCTTGAAAAAAGCCCGCGAGGAAGACAAACTCATTCTGGTGAGCATCGGTTATTCGGCTTGTCATTGGTGCCATGTCATGGAGCGCGAGTGTTTTGAAGATGCCCTCACGGCTGAACTGATGAATGAGCACTTTGTGTGTATCAAGGTTGACCGCGAAGAACGACCTGATATTGACCAACTTTACATGACGGCCGTGCATTTAATGGGAGGAAGAGGTGGCTGGCCGCTGAATGTGTTTACCCTTCCGAACGGAAAGCCGGTTTACGGAGGCACCTATTACCCTAAGCCTCAGTGGCAAAAGGTGTTGAGAGAACTTCGCAATTTATATACAGAGCAGCGGGCAGAAGTGGAAGAATATGGCGAGCGGCTGAGCTCGGGAATTCGTCAATCGGAGCTGTTTAAAGTGCAGGAAGGAAGCGCGATTGAGCGCGGCGATCTGGAGGCCTCGATTGAACGCTGGAAAAAAGGAATGGACGACGTAGATGGCGGTCCGAACAGAGCGCCCAAATTCCCGCTGCCCAACAACTACCAGGCTTTGCTGCGCTATGCTCACCTCAGTGGCGACACCGAACTGATGCAGCACGTGCTCCTTACGCTCGATAAAATGGCCATGGGCGGAATTTACGACCAGGTTGGCGGCGGCTTTGCCCGTTATTCGACCGATCAATACTGGAAAGTGCCGCACTTTGAGAAAATGCTGTACGACAACGGTCAGCTGCTTAGCCTGTATGCCGAGGCTGCCCTGCAATCGGGAAAGCCACGTTACCGCGAGGTTGTAGAAGAAACCATCGAGTTTTCGATGCGTGAGCTCCGTTCGCCCGAAGGCGCCTTTTATTCGGCTTTAGACGCCGATAGCGAAGGCGTTGAAGGTAAATTCTATGTTTGGGACCTGCCCACTCTGCAAAAAGAGCTGAGCAGCGAAGAATACAACCGCTTAGAAACCCACTTTTTTCTCGACGAAACAGGGTATTGGGAGCACGATCAATATGTGCTTATGCGCCGTTCGGCGGATGGCAGTAGCGAAGAGCTCAAAGCCCTGATGCAGCGATTGTTGGACTTACGAAGCACCCGGGTAAGGCCCGGACTCGACGATAAGATTCTCTTGAGCTGGAATGCGATGATGTTGCGCGGTTTGGCCGATAGCTACCGCGTTTTCAGAGAAGAGCGCTGGCTGAAGATTGCTGAGGAAAACCTCGCGTTTATTCGCCAAAACATGATGCAGGAAAACGGTGAGCTTTGGCACAGTTGGAAGAATGGGAAAAGCAGCATACAGGGCTTTTTGGAAGATTACGTATGGCTTATCGAGGCTTTGTATGGAATGTATGAGGCCACCTTTGAAGAAGAATACCTCAACGAAGCTGTTCGGCTGATGTATGTAACATTGTCGATTTTCCCTACCGCGGGCAAAGGCTTGCTGTATTTCACCTCCGACCGACATGGCGAATGGGTTGCCCGAACCCTGGAAACGAGCGACAATGTAATTCCGGCTTCCAACTCAATGCTGGCCCTGAATTTATACCGTTTGGGACTGATTACCGGAAAACCGGAGTGGATTGCGAGGGCCGAAGAGATGAGTACAACGGTGCGCAACGAGCTCCTCAATTATGGTCCGGGCTATTCAAACTGGATGATGCTGGCCTTCTACAAGGTGTTTGATGGAAAGGAACTGGTTGTTCGCGGACAGAATTCCAAGCATCAGATGCAACGAATTCAGCAAGGCTATCATCCTGTTCTTGTTCCTGTGGCAGCTTCATTGGAATCGTCTCTTTTCATTGCCCGCGATCGTCGCGAAGACCATTGGTACCTCTGCAGAGAAGGCACCTGTGAGTTACCGCTTCGTTCGGTGGAGGAGGTGATACAAGCGCTGACCTAAACCTCGAAAAACCTATGAAAAACGCAACGCTCATCACCGCAATTGTTCTGGCAATCGTCTGGCAATCGTGCCAAAAGGAAGAAGTCCCAACCAACACGGCCAAAGGCAGTCCGGTACTTCCATCAACGCCTTACGCTTATTACGAGGCCAGCCATTCCGACACGCTGATTAACCACAAGGCGACCCTGGGAAGGGTGTTGTTTTACGAAAAACGTTTGTCGCTGAACAACAGCGTGTCGTGCGGCTCCTGCCACAAGCAATCGGCTGGGTTTGCCGACAATGTGCAGTTTAGCCGGGGACTTA
>CANHCM010000297.1 GCA_947459155.1 Bacteroidota bacterium
CGGTAGGTGACCCGTAGAAGGGCGGTGTCGCCGGGTTGTATCGTTTTTTTACTGACAAACACTTCGTAATTCGGCTCTGTTTCGGCGCGCATCAGGAAAAGCCTTTGATTGCCGGTGTTCGACACGATTACTTCGGCCTTGAGCGAGCCGGCCTGCTCCACGAGTCCAAAATCAATATTGGATGGATTGAGTTGGATATCTTGGGCAAAGCAATGAGGCGCAAAAAGCCTTAATGCAATCAAGCACACAAAAATCAACAGACGAAGATTCATCGATACGAACTTAGCTCCAATAACGTCAACAATGGTCTTGCCTTGTGCTAAATGTCCGGTTAAAATGAAGAAAGCAGGAAATCCCGGCTTTCTTCACACAGTATTTCATGAAAGTTTTAGAACGTAAACTTCGTCATGGCCCATTTTCTGAAGCCCAGCGCACCATATTTGGTAAATGCCCCAATGAGCACTTCTTTGCTGTTGCTTTGGCTTACATACACTGTTCTTCCTTCAATGGCCGGAAGTTTAGAATCATCGTCATCGGCTTTGCCTACCGGGCGCATCCAGTCGACACTCCAAAGACCTTGGGCATCGATCACCGTGTGGCGAAGTGCGGCTGATCCAAGGTTCCATTTTTTCAGTTCGGCCATTTGGTCGCTGTCGGTCGGAGGCTGTACTTTGGCCTTTCCCGACGATGACTTTGATTTCGAGCTTGATTTACCATCTAATTTCTTACCGGATTGCATCAAGGCAATCGGCTCGATGTTGTCTTCGTGATCGTTAAAGAGGATGTGTAGCTTTCCATCAATCATGGTGATGGCCGGCGATAAGGCGTAATTGAGCTGGGCCAACCAGGCCGAGCGAGGCACCATCACCTGCCAGGCAATGGTCGCATCGGGTTTAAATCGGGTTACAATGCGGCTGTTGTTGTAATAATTATTGGTTGATCGCCCCCCTGAACTTTTCCATACTTCGTATGTCGAAGCCGAAACCAACGTCATGTTTCCCATCGCATCGGTATAACTGAATTCAGGCCTCATTTGCGCCATATGAAAGTAATGCTCGCGATGATATTGCATCCTATCAATGTCGCTGGCCTCCAAGCCCAGCTTTTGGTTGTCAGTGAGTTCCAATTCCTGAACTTTAATCACTTCGCCTTTCACGGGATCAATTTGGGCAATGTAGGAGCCGCCGTTGAACACTTTGTTCGTTTTCTCATCGACCATGAAGGCATAATTTCCGGCCAGGAAAAATTAATCGTTTTTGAGAAACAACTCCCCATTGATGGGGTTTCCAGCCTCGAGCGTGACCTCCACTTCCCGCACCTGGTCTGAACCTTTGCGGTAGATGGCCACACGGGCCCAAACATCATCGTCGGAGCTAGCATTTTTCTTGTCGGAAACAAAATATACAATTCCAACATTTCCGCGGGAGTCAGCTGCAATGCGGCCAATTGCTGTTCCGCGCTTGGTATCACTCATTTGCAAACCGGCCTTGGAAATTTCCTTGAGCTGGGTGTCGAACAGTTGCAGCGTGATATTTGAGTTCTCGGTTTTCCGCTCATATGATAAATAGGAAATCCCAATGCGCTTAATGTTTTCGAAGTAGTTTATAGATAACCATTTCACCGCGTTTTTTCGCTCTGTTGCAATGCGGGCAAGCAATTTAGCTTCCGATACATAGGGTTTCAGGGTGAGTGGATCTAAAGACCAACCGTGCACCAAATACTCTTTGGTTTCTTTGTCCCAGGTGGAAGTAATGAGCTGAAGTGTATCACCGGTAAAGAAAGCGTCTTCGAAAGAAGGGGTTTTTGCACGGGCTGTGCCTTCACCCACAAAGTCGGCAAAAGGCAGCGATTTCTCCATCTTTAGGGTGGTTTTGTTGAAATAGGCAATATTGTACTGCTTCAGCGTTAATGCGGTAGGATCCGCCATTGTGGCCAGACTGAAGCTGGCTTGCCCAATCATCAGATATTGATCTTTGTATTCTCCCAGTATTTTGGCGGGTGCGATTTCTGTTAATCCAATCTGCTCGCCCATTTTGTAACTCGGTGTTTGCCCGAGCAAAATAATTTGCACCAAAAGAAGTAGTGCTGTAAAATTGTTTTTATTAAGGTAATTATTGGCTCGCAATATACTAACGTGCGTTTAAATGAGCCACTCGCTTAGATGAAAATTACCGAATAAGAGGAATGCTGTCGGAATAATAATGTATTCCTTTATATACAATCAAAAAAGATGGATTCTACCTTAGAAAGGTAAACTCAGTGTGATTTTTAATACAACATTTCGCTTCCAGTCGCTGTCTGCATAAGCGCCAAAGCGATAAAATCCACCGAGCCCGTAACCTGCTGCCGAAGACTGGAGAACAAGCAGGTTGTTGATGAAGAAACCGGCTTCGAAAAACCCACTGCGGGGAACGGAGAAGTCGATTTGCTGGTGCAGCTCAGGTCGGCGCAAATCTCCAATGAGCGCATTCATCGCCAGGGCGAAGGATGGCTTGAAATCGGCGATTTTAAAGAAGGGTCCGAAGTCGTGCAGAAAGAACGCCGAAACAAAACGATCGCTGAGTAAGGCATTCATCACCAGGGTTTCAAAGCTATTGCCCGAGGCCACGCGGAAGGTTTCTGCCTGACTGAGATTGCTGCGGGCCGTGAACAAGCGGCCATAAGGCACATCGCCTTCAAGCCATCCGCCGTGCAGGCGCAAAAAGCTGGTTCCCGCCCGCTTCCAGTTGCGCTTCCAGTCGAACTGAAGCTCCAGCCGCTGGAAATTTTCAGAACCCTCTGAAAGCCCCGTTCCGTTGGTGTATTGCAGGCGTAACTCGGGGTATTTGCGGTTCATGTTCAAGCGCAAACCTCCGGCTTGATAAAATTCTTCCCCGGGAACCCAGGTTAAGGCAAGCCCTGCCTCGGTCCAGCTAAACCGGGTTTGGGGTTCGAGCGTTTCAAAACGGTAGTCGTATTGCGGCTGCAAATGGGTTGTCCCGCCAAAGGCTTCTACACGCAAGCTTCGACTTATTCGCCGGTGAAGGCTTAGTCGCGTGCGTTCCTCTCGATCCATCCAGCGAACCAGCAGATTTCTAACCTGCTCGCTGCGGTCGAAACGGTATTTCGAAACCCAGGAAGTTCCGCCCGATTCATACACGTCTTCCGACCAGCCCATGCGTAGGTAAAACTCATTGCGTTGCTTGAGATGGATGGTGCCATCGGCCCCGTATTTCCAGGCCTTGTCGGCAAAACCATACCCGAAAAATCCGCCAATACTGAAAGCCCTCGAAAGGCGATTGTTGGTGTACAAGCCCATGCCCAAACGCCAGCCCTCATGGTCGTTGAAACGCAAA
>CANHCM010000298.1 GCA_947459155.1 Bacteroidota bacterium
GGTGGAAGCGGACTTTATGGAAATGTGATGAACACCGATGCCAATTTGAATATGGCCGATATTATGGGCTACATGGAAGAATTGGAAGAAGATGAGGTTGGCTTCGCACCTTGTTACGATTTGAATGGCGATGGCTCTATTAGTGTATTCGACGCGGCATTGCTCAACTGGTGCTTTCATTCGAACGCCGGAAATAACAGCCTCGAGTGCACCTGGCCACGCAACATCCTCAATCCACTCGATTCAGTATCGCTTTCGATTGCCAACGTTAACTTTACCGCCGGCTATGTTGATGTCGCTATCCGCTCTGAGCGCTCCGACGTAATGGCGTATCAGTTCCGCATGAGTGGAATCCATATTTCTGATGCCGTTGCACTCACCGAGCCACTTGCACAGCCTAAACTGCTGGGCTTTAACGCCAGCCGTAACGAGGTGTTTTCGATTTACCACGGCGACTCGGCCATGAGTGCCAACCTGGCTTCCCAGAACTTGGTGCGCATCTATTTCGATGAGATTACCGGCCCTGAAATTTGCATCAGCGAAATTCTTGAAATCAACAACACCGACGGCGAGCGCACAGTAACCAGCATTGCCGGAACCTGTGTAGAGGTTGAAGGTGTTGGCATTGGTACCGCGCTGGCCCGCACTCACCTCACCATAATGCCGAACCCGGCTTCTGATGCTGTTTTTGTTCAGGTGCCCGAGGGCTTCGGGAAAAATTCGGTGTGGGAAATTTTCGACCTCTCCGGTAAATCGGCCGGTACGCTTCGTCCTGCACAGGGCATCTCTCCCGGTTTGCTCGAGTTTCCCGTTGCACAGTTGCCTTCCGGTGTTTATCTGTTGCGCGCCACAAGCGCGGATGGCCAAGTGGCCAGCGGTAAAATCGTGAAGTTCTAAGCGAGTTTCCGGTAAGCCTTAATACGAGATGAAATAAGGCGACGGTCCAGTCCCTCACTGCTTTTCCCCCTTTTGGTGTTTTGAACATCGGAAGGGGGAAAAGTATTTTATGGCCTGTGTGAACCACCCTGGTGAGCCGATAGTTTTGTAGTTATGGTTACCATGAAGCCTGTGCGCATTTTTACCCTGATGTTTTTGCTGGGATTCGGAGCGAGTCACTGCAAGGCCGTCGAAATGCCGGTTACGCGTCACATGAAGGAATTGGTAAGCCGCATTCGGGCGAAGAAATCGCAGACCCGGCTCGACGATGTGTTCAAAAAGCTTCGCAATACCTATGGCTTCAATGGAGCAGTGCTCATCGCCGATCAGGGTAGGGTAGTGTACCGCAAAGCATTTGGCTATGCCGATTTAAGCACGCGCGACACTCTTCACACGGGCAGTATTTTTCAGCTCGCCTCGGTATCGAAACAGTTTACCGCCGTGGCCATCATGATGCTCAAAGACAAAGGCCTGTTGCGGTACGACGATCCGGTTACGCGCTTTTTTCCCGATTTCCCCTGGAAAGACGTAAGCATTCGTCATTTGCTGAACCATCGCGCCGGCCTACCCGACTACCGTTGGTTTTTAGATCCCTACCTAAGCAACAAAGACGCTCCGGTGAGCAATCAGCAGATGATGCGTTACTTTGCCCGCTACCGTCCACCGGCCTACTTCCAGTCGGGAAAAGCCTTTTCGTACAGCAATACCGGGTATGCCGTGCTGGCTGCCATCGTCGAAAAAGTGAGTGGGGTTTCTTTTTCCCGCTTTATGGAGCTGGCCGTGTTCCGCAAATTGGGCATGAAAAACACTTACGTTTACAGCAAGTGCGAGCGTGAAAGTCCGCCCGGCGCCGTAAAAGGCTACGAGCGAAATGGCCACTGGGAGGCGCCCAACGATGCGTTCAATGGCATTACGGGCGATAAAAATGTGTACTCCACGGTCGATGACTTGTTTCGTTGGGATCAGGCCCTGTACACCAATACACTCATTCCTCAGGCTGTGTTGCAGGAGGCTTTTGAGCCCGGCAGCCCCGAACGCAAGGGCCCTCGCAACTATGGTTTTGGATGGCGAATCAACACCAACGGTTCCAAGAAGGTGGTTTATCACAGCGGCTGGTGGAGAGGCTTCCGCACATTTTACCTCCGCAACCTCGACAATCGCAGCACCATTATTCTGCTCTGCAACACGGTCAATTACTCCATCAATGGTTTCAGGCAACTATATGCCAGGGCCATGGAAGAAGGACTCGATTCATTAGAAACCGAATCCTGATTGTAGAAAGCTTAGGTACAGGTCTGCTTTCGTTTTGTAAATTTCGGCCTCCCAAACTCAACCTTACATGAGAAAGAAAATCATCCTGGGCATTCTCCTTTTACTGGCGCTTGCCGGCGGTGGTATTTGGTGGTGGTTACATTCAATGCTGCCACAGTACAAGGGCGAGCAATTGCTTAGTGGGCCCAAGGCCGAAGTGGAGGTCTATTTCGACCAATATGGGATCCCGCATATCTATGCGCAGAACGAGACAGATGCTTATTTTGCCTTGGGTTATGTGGTGGCGCAAGACCGCCTTTTTCAGTTAGAAATGATTCGACGCCTGGCGGCTGGAAGGCTTTCTGAAGTGCTTGGAAGCAGCACCTTAAAGTCTGACCGCTTCTTTCGAACGCTGGGGCTTAACAAGCATGCCGAGTGGTCGGAGAAAGAGTTTCTGTCGAAGGCCGACAAACAGACCATTGCTTCGGCTCAGGCCTATGCCAATGGCATCAATGCCTACATTAAAGCGGGCAAGAAACCCTTCGAATTCCGCTTAATCGGCATCGACCCGGAGCCTTACACCTTGCGCGACGCCTTTCTCATTACCGGATACATGGCTTTTGGTTTTGCAGAAGCCTTTCGCATCGACCCCATGGTAGAAGGCATCGCCCGGAAAGCCGGTGAGCCCCGCCTGAAGCAACTCGAGCTGGGCTACCCAGCAGATGCCGAGCGCATACCGGTTACCGCCTCAGCCAACACGTTTTCGATGGAGGGCTTTCCGAGGCATATCGACCGGCTGATTGCCTCTTTTCCGGTTGCCCCCTGGATGGGCTCCAACAGTTGGGTGCTGGCGCCCTCGCGAACCAAGAACAAGCAAACCCTGCTCTGCAACGATACCCACATGGGCTACAGCCAACCCGCAATTTGGTACGAGGCCCACATCGAATACCCGGGCTTCAGGCATTACGGAAACTACATTGCCGGTTTACCCTTCGCCCTGGTGGGTCATAACGACTACTGCGGCAATGGCTTAACCATGCTCGAAAACGACGATGCCGACTTTTTCATCGAGAAGCTCGAGGGCGAAAAGGTGATGCACAAAGGCCAATGGGTGCCCCTGCAAGTGAGAAGCGA
>CANHCM010000299.1 GCA_947459155.1 Bacteroidota bacterium
TACCGGAATGCCTGCATCATACATCGAAGGGGCTGCACAAATTGCCAAATCCAAAAAACAAGAAGGCAAATGGGTAATTGCCAATACCCGATCGTCGGTTGAGCCCTTCCTCACCTTTGGCACAAAGCGCGAACTCCGTGAGAAAGTCTGGAAAATGTTTGTGAACCGCGGCGACAATGGCGACCAGTGGGACAATAACGGACTCATTACTTCCATCCTGAAGCTTCGCGCCGAAAGGGCTGCTTTGCTTGGCTATCAGACCCATGCACACTGGCGTTTGGAAAATACGATGGCCAAAAACCCGGAAAACGCCATGCAGCTGATGGAATCGGTGTGGAAGCCGGCCATCGACCGTGTGGCTGAAGAAGTGGCCGACATGCAAAAGGTGGCCGACAAAGAAAATGCGGGCATCACCATTGAGCCCTGGGATTATCGCTTTTATGCCGAAAAAGTACGCAAAGAACGGTACGACCTCGATCAAAATGAGGTGAAACCCTACCTGCAGCTCGATAAACTCCGCGAGGGCATGTTCTGGGTTGCCGGTGAACTTTTCGGCTTCGAATTCAGTCTGCTGGAAGGAATTCCCGTTTTTCACCCCGACGTAACGGTTTATGAGGTGAAAGATAAGCTGAGCAAAAAACACATCGGCTTATGGTACTTCGATCCTTATGCCCGCGATGGAAAGCGTTCCGGGGCATGGATGAACGCATACCGCAACCAGAGCCGCATTGGAGGCCGCGAAATCACCACCATCGTTTCAAACAATTCAAACTTTGTGAAAGGTAAGCCCGGCGAACCGGTGCTTATTTCGTGGGACGATGCCAACACCCTCTTCCATGAGTTCGGGCACGCGCTGCACGGCCTGGCCTCGAATGTTACATACCCTTCATTGTCGGGCACTTCGGTGGTTAGAGACTACGTGGAATTTCCTTCACAGCTCCTCGAGCACTGGCTTTCAACGCCCGAGGTGCTCTCTCGTTTTGCCTTGCACTACCAAACCGGGAAAGCCATTCCGCAGGCTTTGGTCGACAAAATCGAAAAAGCCTCAACCTTTAACGAAGGCTTCGCCACAACCGAGTTTTTGTCGAGCGCATTAATCGACATGAAGCTTCACCTTGCCGATCCAAACGGCATCGATGCCGATAAATTCGAACGTGAAACCCTCAGCGCGATGGGTATGCCTAAACAAATTGTGATGCGCCACCGTACGCCGCAGTTTGCCCACATTTTTTCGGGCGATGGCTATTCGGCTGGCTACTACAGCTACCTCTGGTCCGACGTAATCACCGCCGATGCCTATGAAGCCTTCACCGAGGCGGGCGGTCCGTACGACAAGGCGGTTGCCGAGCGGCTGAAGAAGCACGTGTTCTCGGCTGGAAACACCGTCGACCCGGCCGATGGTTACAAGGCATTCCGCGGAAAGCCGGCCGACAGTAAAGCCCTCATGAAAAAGCGAGGATTTGTGAAATAAGTCCCGCCAAAGCTCAAAAGCCTCTGAATTCGAGAACATTCAGAGGCTTTTTTGTTGATGCACATTTGCTTCTGCTGGTATGAATTCGAGCTACGACTTTTGGATGACGCGTTCTCACATACGAAATGCCCTTGTCCGGTATTTCTTGAAAGAACGCATAGGCTTAATTCAAAAAATGTGTACACATTTACAAGACCATTCAAGTTCAAATAAAGCCAACAAACAATGCTACACATTAATTTTCCCATCGTATTGCTTAGTGCGCTGATTCCACTGCTCGTAGGCGTGGTTTGGTACAGTCCGAAAGTATTCGGAAACTTCTGGATGAAGGCAGCCGGAATTTCGCCCAACAAACCCAGCCCGGCGCAAATGGCCAAAACGCTAATCCTGCTGGTAGTACTGAGTATTCCTCTCGCTTTCGTGCTTCAGTTTTTGGTTATCCATCAATTTCATTTCTATTCCATGCTGGCCCACTATCCCGATTTGATGGTCGAAGGCAGCGAGATTCGTGCATTTTACGACAGCACCATGGAGCGGTATGGAATGGAATTCAGAACCTTCAAGCATGGCGCCTTTCACGGAAGCTTTTCAGGCTTGTTGTTGGCCATGCCCATCATTGCCATTAACGGATTGTTTGAACAGCGAAACTGGAAATACGTGTTGATTCACACCGGCTACTGGATGCTCTGCATGGGTTTGATGGGAGGACTTATTTGCGCTTTTCCCGGGGCGTAATCCACCAAAAGAGACTTTATAAAAAACGTGATAACAAAGGCTCAACGGTCGTTTTTCGATTTGTGCACGTTATTTTTTTCATAAGTTCCATCCATTCATCAGGGCGCTAAGCCTTTTTAGCCTTACCTTGCGGCATCACAAGAAATGTGTTGTTGATTCTATGGCATTACCCAAATTTTCCACTGCTCACGCAGGATTTCATCAGGAGCTCAAACAGCGAATTCAAGATTATTTTGAACGCACAGGTAAAAAGAGCACCGGAGATTACCGTCTTTACCTCAAAGCTGCGGTGCTCACTGCTGCATTTGCGGCTACCTACATCCATTTAGTATTCTTCACCCCAACCGCCTGGTTAGCCATTTTGGAATGCCTGGTGCTTGGAGGACTTACCTCTGCCATCGGCTTCAACGTGATGCACGACGGCGCCCATGGCTCTTTCAGCAAGTATACCTGGGTGAACAAAGCGGCAGGCCTTTCGCTCAATGTGTTGGGAGCCAACGTTTTCCTTTGGAACATGAAGCACAATGTTATTCACCACGCCTATACCAATGTAGATGGCGTTGATGATGACATCGAAGCCCGTCCTTTCTTGCGTCTGTGCAAGAGCCAGGAGTTCCACAAAATCCACAAATACCAGCACTGGTATTTTTGGGCGGCCTATATGCTTCTGTACATCTTCTGGATTTTCTACAACGATTACAAGAAGTACTTCGCCGGAAAAATCGGATCGATTCCGCTCAAGAAAATGAGCTTCAAAGATCACCTCTCTTTCTGGGGCTTTAAAGTGGTACACCTCATGATTTTCGTGGTGATTCCCATTGCCAGTGTTGGGTTTCTGCCCTGGATGATCGGCTACCTCAGTCTGGCCCTCTTCGCCGGTCTCGTACTCAGCCTCGTTTTCCAATTGGCGCACACCGTTGAGGAAACCACCTTCCCTTCGGCTGAGGGCGGTAAAATGCCCGATGAATGGGCTGTACACCAGCTGAAGACAACAGCCAACTTTGCCACCCGCAGTCGTTTTGTTTCCTGGTGGGTTGGTGGATTGAATTTCCAAATCGAACACCACCTGTTCCCCAAAATTTCGCACGTGCACTATCCTGAAA
>CANHCM010000300.1 GCA_947459155.1 Bacteroidota bacterium
GGCATTCCCGAATGGATCGATGCCTCGCGGGGAATCGTTTTTCCCGCCGGAAACCAGGACGCCCTCACCGAAGCCTTCCTGCAAGTGGCGCAGAACCCTTCCGCCTGGAACCGCAGTTCCATTGCCACTTTTGCCCGCGAAAATGTGGGTAAAGAGGCCATTGCTGCGGCACACGACCGGATTTACGCGTATTTTGCGGGCTGATGCTCCGCCTGATTGCACTTACCTTCCTCAGCCGTTTCGGTACTGCAGCACTGAACTTTTTCACCATAGTGCTGCTCTCTCGTGCCTTAGGGCCCGCCGGGAAAGGCGAAGCCAGCCGTATGCTGGTGGTCATCGCCGGGGTGCAAATGCTCTGCGATTTTGCCGGAGGAGCCGCGCTCGTTTACCTCTCGCCCCGTTTTAAACTGTTCAGCCTGTGGAAACCCATTGCGGTGTGGACCTTTCTCTGCAGCCTTGGGCTTGGCGTTTGGCTCTCATTTGTCGACGAGCCGCTGCTCAGCACTTACATTCCGGCCACGGTGATGCTCTGTTTCATCAATGCCCTCAATTCGCAGCAAATGCACCTGCTCAACGGAAGAGAGAAATTCCGCCATACCGCTGCGTTAATGCTGCTTCATGCCTTCCTTACGGCCTCGGTATTAGGCGTTTTGCTTCAGTTTGAGCCCGAAGTGATGGACTATTTCATCGCCCTCTTCGTAAGCTGGGGTGCTTCCTTCCTGGCTTCACTGTGGTTTCTCCGGCAAACGGCCACTGGAGAAGGGGAGAGGTCGGTTTTTCGGCTACGCCGGGATGGCCGGTTGCTCTTTGCCTCAGGCAGCATCAATCAGGCCGGACACCTGCTTCAATTCCTCAATCAACGACTCTTTTTCCTGCTTTTGCCCGCCTTCGCCCTGGGCATTTATTCGAATGCGGTAGCCCTGGCCGAATCGATCTGGATGATTGCTTCCAGCATAGCCATGATCCAGTACGGAAAGATTGCCAACATGCACAACAAAGCCGAAGCCGCGCAGCTCACCGTGCGTCTGTTTCGTTTAGCCCTGTGGGTTTCATTTCCCGCCGTTGTTGTGGTAGCACTCCTACCCGAAGGGCTCTATTTGTTCATTTTTGGGGATGGCTTCAGGCATGTTGATCAGAGTTTGCGCTTGCTCCTTCCTGGCGTGCTTACCTTATCGGGTTATCTGGTTTTAGGCCATTACTTCAGTGGAACCGGCCAGTTTCTCAAGAATAACCTGAGCATCGCGCTGGGAGTTGCTGCGGCCGCTGCCGGTTTTGCGCTCATGATGCTGCTCCGCGGCACGCCTCCCGGACCGCTCTCCGCGGCATTGATTACCTCATTGGCCAATTCGGCTACCTTTTTTTCCGTTATTTGGCTCTTTCTGCGCGATACCCGTTTGCCGCCTTCTGTCTTGCTTCCCCGGCGCAGCGACTTACAGGAACTCCGCACCTTGTTGAACCTAAAAAAGGCATGAAGACGCTCTCTAAACTCTTTCGCGCACTGGGAAAGGTTATTCGTAACCCATATTTGCTCAATGCGGTGCTCGATCAGGAAGAGGAGCATCAGCGACAAATGCTGGCCGAAGGCACAGATTCTTCCGGCTTGCCCGAGATTGCTTTCAATCAGTTTCTGCCGGCTTCGGGCGTAACGGTGAGTCCTTTTGCCTTCCTCGATGGAGGCTCGTTGCCTACCGACCTGGCCCTCATTCGCTTGCTCGCACCGCTTACCCAAGCGGAAACCTATTTTGAAATCGGTACCTGGCGCGGCGAGAGCGTGATGCAGGCCGCTCAGGTGTTTAAACAGGCCTACACGCTCAATTTGCCGGATGAAGAAATGCGCCGGCGCGGTTGGGAGGAGGCCTACATTAACTTGCACCGGTATTTCTCCGCAAGGCAGGCCAATGTCATCCACCTGCAAGGTGACTCCCGAAAATTCAACACCGAAGCCCTCGAAGGAAACTGCGATTTTGTGTTTGTGGATGGCGATCACCATTATGATTCGGTGGTTAACGACACCCAATTGGCCTTTCGGCTCATTCGAAAAGGTGGCATCATCGTTTGGCACGACTATGCCCATTCTCCCGAACAAGTGCGCTGGAATGTGTTTCATGGAATTATGAAAGGCGCACCGGAATCCGCTAAGCCTCATTTATATTCGGTATCGAATACCCTTTGTGCCGCTTATTTGCCCAACTACACCGGAGAAACCAGCCGACGGCAATATCCATCCAAACCCAATCCGGGCTTTTCGCTCACCATTCAACCTTACCAATCCTGATGTGCGGAATTGCCGGATTTTTTAGTCAACAGCCCTTCGACAGTGCCCTTTTGGATTTTTCCTCCAAAAGCCTTCAGCACCGTGGGCCCGACGGTGAGGGCTTTTCGATGATCGATGCGCACGGAGTCATGCAAGCCTATTTTGGTCGCGATACCCGCGAGAACTGCAGAAACGGACGATTGGTCTGGTTGCCCCGGCAGGAGTGGACCTCGCAGCCAACAACCACCGGAGGTTTTGTGCACCGTCGGTTAGCCATTATTGCGCCCGATGAGGGCGGGCATCAACCGCAAAGCGACTATCGCGGCCGGTATTGGATTACCTACAATGGCGAGGTGTACAATTATTTGGAACTTCGCAAGGAGCTCGAACAGCTGGGCTTTGCATTTTCAACCGGTTCCGATACCGAAGTAATTCTGGCTGCATACGCCCACTGGGGCGCCGAGTGCCTTGAGCGGTTCAACGGAATGTGGGCCTTTGTGATTTACGACAGCCTCGAGCAAACCCTATTTGCCTCGCGTGATCGCTTTGGTGTGAAGCCTTTCTATTATGTAAAAAAGGAAGGCCGATTTGCCTTTGCCTCCGAATACAGGGTGCTCACCGGCAGTGGCTGGGCCTCAAAAAAATTGAATCCCAAGGCGGTGTTCGACTACTTCGTGTTTTCGGAAATTGAATACGAGGCTAAAGGCTTTTTTACCGACATCACGGAGCTTAAACCGGCGCATTACCTTAGGTATAACCTGAAAACAGGGCAGCTGAACATACACAAATACTATAGCCTGCCATTTACACCCGACCGCGCGCCCTTTTCGATGCGTCCCGAAGCAGTGCAGGAACGAACCCTGTTCGAACTCGAACGGGCCGTAAAGCTCAGGCTGCGCGCCGACGTGGAGGTGGGCTCTTGTTTAAGCGGAGGGCTCGACAGTTCGGCCATAGTGGCTTTGATGCGTAAAAACCTGCCTAAAGGCCATCCGCTGCACGTGTACACTGCGATTTTTCCCGGCAGCAGCATCGACGAGTCGGCCTACGCGGCCGA
>CANHCM010000301.1 GCA_947459155.1 Bacteroidota bacterium
CACGACGCGGCCATCAATATCATGCGCCGCATTATTCAAAGCTCAGGTGCGGAAGTCATTCACCTTGGGCACGATCGTGCTGTTGAAGAAGTGGTGAATTGTGCCATTCAGGAAGATGCGCAGGCCATTGCCATGACCTCTTACCAGGGTGGACACATGGAATATTTTAAATACATGTACGATTTGCTCAAGGAGCGTGGAGCCAGTCATATCCGCATTTTTGGAGGTGGCGGAGGAACCATTTTACCTTCTGAAATTGAGGAATTGCACCAATATGGAATTGCGCGCATTTATCACCCCGACGACGGGCGTGCTATGGGGCTGCAAGGCATGATTAACGACCTTTTGCAGAAATGTGATTTCCCCACCGGGGTGAATTTAAATGGCGAAGTAGGGCATTTAATTGAAAAAGACTGGAAATCGATTGCACGCTTAATTTCGGCTGCAGAAAATAATCCAGAAGGCGCATCAGTAGAGATGGATCGTGTGCATCAGCTCGCGGCCCAAAGTAATTCTCCTATTTTGGGAATTACAGGAACCGGAGGCGCCGGAAAATCGTCGCTAGTCGATGAATTGGTACGCCGTTTCATTATTGATTTTCCCGACAAGCATATTGGGGTAATTTCGGTGGATCCATCGAAACGAAAAACAGGCGGGGCTTTATTGGGCGACCGTATTCGGATGAATGCGATTAGAAATCCACGCGTTTACATGCGCTCTCTGGCCACGCGGCAAAGCAATCTGGCGCTAAGCAAGCATGTAAAAGAGGCCGTAGATATTCTGAAAGCGGCGAAATATGATTTGATTATTCTTGAAACATCAGGGATTGGACAAAGCGACACGGAGATTCTCGATCACAGCAATGTGAGCTTGTACGTGATGACCCCTGAATATGGTGCTGCAACTCAGCTTGAGAAAATCGACATGCTTGATTTTGCGGATATCATTGCCCTAAATAAATTCGATAAACGTGGAGCATTGGATGCCCTGCGCGACGTGAAAAAGCAATATCAGCGAAACCATAATTTATGGGATAAAAATCCGGATACCATGCCGGTTTTTGGTACCATTGCTTCACAATTTAACGACCCCGGAATGAATAATTTATACCGGGCCATTATGGATAAATTAGTTGAAAAAACCGGGGCTCCGCTACCCTCGAATTACAAAGTAACGCGTGAGATGAGTGAGAAGATTTATGTTATTCCACCCAACCGCACACGCTACCTGAGCGAAATCACCGAGAACAACCGCAATTATAATTTCTGGGTCGAAAAACAATCGGAAGTTGCTGAGAAACTCTATGCGATTTATACAACAATGCAAAGTTTGGATCGCAATACGCTTGGCGACTTGGTAAAAGCCTTACAAGCGGAGTTTGACCGTGTAAAGCTGGACTTAGATCCTAAAAACTGGAAATTGATTGAAGAATGGCCTCAAAAGCGAGAGGCTTATAAAAACGAATTTTATATTTTCAAAGTTCGCGATAAAGAAATCAAAGTAAAAACCCATACCGAAAGCCTCTCACACAGCCAAATTCCGAAAGTGGTAACGCCACCTTACAAAAACTGGGGTGCGCTTTTGCGTTGGATGCTGACGGAAAATGTTCCCGGTGAATTTCCTTACGCCGCGGGTATCTATCCATTCAAGCGCGAAGGTGAAGACCCTACGCGTATGTTTGCGGGCGAGGGCGGACCAGAGAGGACCAACCGTCGATTCCATTACGTGAGCTTAGGCATGCCGGCCGCGCGATTGAGTACTGCATTCGACTCAGTAACGCTGTATGGAAACGACCCCAATATTCGTCCGGATATTTACGGTAAAATTGGCAATTCAGGAGTAAGCATTTGTTGCTTAGACGATGCGAAGAAACTGTATTCCGGGTTTAACCTTTGCGCACCAAGCACATCGGTATCGATGACGATTAATGGTCCGGCGCCCATGCTCTTGGGCTTTTTCATGAATGCCGCCATAGATCAGCAATGCGAAATTTACATCAAAGCTCAGGGCTTAGAAGCCGAGGTTGAAGCTAAAATTGAGGCCATTTACAAAGCCAAAGGTGTTGAACGTCCGCGCTATCAAGGCGAATTGCCAGAAGGAAACGATGGTTTGGGATTGATGCTCTTAGGCGTAACAGGTGACCAGGTACTCTCAGCTGAAGTGTATGCAAAAATTAAGGCCGATACTTTAAAGGTTGTGCGCGGCACAGTACAGGCTGATATCTTAAAAGAAGACCAGGCTCAGAATACCTGCATTTTCTCCACCGAATTTGCACTGCGGATGATGGGTGATATTCAGCAGTATTTCATCGATCAAAAAGTGCGGAATTTCTATTCCGTAAGTATTTCGGGCTACCATATTTCTGAGGCCGGAGCCAACCCGATTACCCAGCTGGCGCTTACGTTGTCGAATGGCTTTACTTACGTAGAATATTACCTCAGCCGGGGCATGCACATCGATGATTTTGCCCCCAATTTAAGTTTCTTCTTCAGCAACGGAATCGATCCTGAATACTCCGTGATTGGCCGTGTAGCCCGCCGCATTTGGGCCAAAGCCATGAAGCAAAAATATGGAGCGAACGAACGCAGCCAGATGTTGAAATACCACATCCAAACCTCGGGAAGGTCGCTGCACGCGCAGGAAATCGATTTCAACGACATCCGTACCACCTTACAGGCCTTGTATGCGATTTACGACAACTGTAATTCCTTACACACCAATGCCTACGACGAGGCCATCACCACGCCAACTGAGGAGTCGGTGCGCCGTGCGATGGCTATTCAGCTTATTATTAACCGCGAGTTAGGTTTGGCAAAAAATGAAAACCCACTGCAAGGTTCGTTTATTATCGAAGAATTGACCGATTTGGTGGAAGAAGCTGTGTATACTGAATTTGATCGGATTACGGAGCGTGGCGGGGTGTTGGGTGCAATGGAAACGATGTACCAGCGCTCCAAGATTCAGGAGGAATCGATGCACTACGAAATGCTCAAGCATACCGGGGAATATCCGATTATTGGTGTGAACACCTTCCTGAGTTCGAAAGGATCGCCTACGATTTTGCCGAAAGAGGTTATTCGAGCCACAGAAGAGGAGAAGCAGTACCAGATTCAAATGCTCAAAGCTTTACATGAGGCTCATGCAGAGAAATCGGCAGCATTGATTGGACAAATTCAGGATGCCGCGGTACAAAACCGGAATATTTTTGAGCAATTGATGGAAGCGGTAAAATACTGTTCGTTGGGTCAGATTACCAATGCTTTGTTTGAGGTGGGTGGACA
>CANHCM010000302.1 GCA_947459155.1 Bacteroidota bacterium
CAGCTGTAGATGAAAGTACCGTTTTTGCGCTCCTGCGTGTTCCAATCGACAGCACCAATGGCTGCCCCGGGCGCGATAGCCTTCAAATCATTATTCCTCCCGGAGCACCTTTGGCCAAACTCGAAACTGAGGTCATCGCCGGATGTACAGAGGTACGTTTAGCCATCACCAACCTTTCTGAACTTGCCGAAACGTTTAGCTGGGACTTCAACAATGGCAGTGGCGACACTACAGCCCTCAACCCAACCATTACCTACCCTTACGGCGACACCTTGCTCATGACCTTAATCGTGAGCAATCCGGTGTGCGCCGATACCCTCGAATTCAAACAGCCACTCGAGGACCTTGAGTTTTATTACACGGTAAATAATTCGAACGCCTTTTCGCCCAATGGCGATGGCCTGAACGATTGCTTTAGTCCGGCTTTGCGCGATCTGCCTGCACCCGACGATAAAAATTTCATTCCTTGCAGCAGCTTGATCATTTACGACCGCTGGGGTAAGAAAATCTGGGAACGAAACGAGCAACCGGATGGCTGTTGGGACGGTGTAAGCGACTCCGGAGAGCAGATGCCCGAAGGAACCTATTTTTACCTTTTTGAAGGAAGAGGAAAAAAACAGGAAGGAACAGTGAGTTTACAGCGTTAATTGTAAGTGAAGCTTTGTAACTTCGTTGCTCTTAGTCACAAACGATGTTTACTTTGATTCTTCGGTTTTCCACCTTCTGCGTTTTATTGCTTTTGTCTGCGGATGGCATTGGCGGCGCTTATCGAAATGGCTTCATTCCTAATGCAGGGCAATGGCCCGAAGCGGTGAAGTATAAAATGACGCTTCCCAATGGTGCCCTGTTTCTGGAAAGCGACGCACTCACTTACGTGATACAAGACGGAGAGGCGCTGAGGCACTTGCATGGACATGACCATGGTCACCAGCATAACCTTAGCGCGGAAGATTACCTGATTCAGTGCCACGCCATCAGAATGCGTTTCTTGCAAGCCAATCAGGTAAGCCCAGTCGCCGAGCAAGCCGGAGAAACGCGTTACAACTATTACATCGGAAGCGACCGCAGCAAATGGGCTTCCGGACTCAAGGCTCATGCTTCAGTACGATACCCTTCGTTTTATCCAGGTACCGACTTGGTGGTGTATTCCAATGAGCAAGGCATCAAGTACGACCTCATTTTACAGGCGGGTGCCGACCCCAGTTTGATTGCTTTTGCTTACGAAGGCGCGAACAGCCTTCAAGTACAAAATGGAAATTTAGTGATAGGCACCTCGCTTGGTGACATGATCGAACAAAAGCCGGTGGTTTGGCAAATCATCGACGGACAAAAAACTGAGGTTGAGGCTGCATTTTCGCTCAACGATGGGATTGTGAGTTTTGTGCTCGGGACCTACAATCCAAACTTCCCGCTCACGATCGACCCTCAGATTGTGTTTGCCACCTATTCTGGCGCGGGTTCCGACAACTGGGGTTTTACCGCCACCTACGACAATGCGGGGAATGGGTACTCCGGCGGTATTGTGTTTGGAGCCAGTTTTCCAACACAGGCCGGCGCATTCCAAACCACTTTTGGCGGCGGGCAGCTCGACATTGGAATTCTCAAGTACTCCGCCGACGGCACAAATGCCCTGTACATCACCTTTTTAGGTGGTAGCGACATGGAAATACCGCATTCCATGATTGTGAACGAATACGACGAATTGATTGTGTTTGGTACTACTGGCTCCTCGAATTTTCCGGTAACACCGGGGGCACAGATGACAAACTTTTTAGGTGGACCGCCCACTTCGTTTGAAAATGGGTTTATTACAATCCAAAATGGTATCGACATTTTTGTGACCCGTTTTTCGACCGATGGTTCGGAGTTGTTGGCCTCGACCTATCTTGGAGGCAGTGGCAATGACGGATTTAACAGTGCTTTCCAGCTGGCCTACAATTATGCCGATGAAATCAGGGGCTCGGTTTGGGTCGACAAAGACAACCATGTTTTCATTGGAACCAGCACCGGAAGCAACGATTTTCCGGTAAGCACCGATGCTTTTCAAGGCACTTATGGCGGTGGCTTGCAGGATGGCATCGTGGCAAAACTCGATGCTTCGCTGAGTGAAATTCTTTGGGCTTCCTATCTGGGTGGCAGCGACGACGACGGGATTTACTATGTCGTGGTAAACTCCGCCAATGAAGTGGTGGTAACGGGAGGAACAGTGAGTCAGAATTTTCCGGTTACTGCCGGAGCTTTATCTACCAGTCCGCAGGGAGGCGTGGATGGCTTTGTTTCAAAAATCGACAGCACCGGTTCTAACCTTGTGGCATCAACATACGTGGGTTCGGCGGTGTATGACCAGTCGTACATTGTGGGCTCCGACAATACCAGTAACGTTTATCTTTTCGGACAAACCGGGGCCAGCGGAAATGAGTTTATCCAGAATTCACCCATTGCTGTTACTGGTGGCAATCAATTCATTGCCAAATTGAATCCCGATTTGAGCGCCTATGTTTGGTCAACAACCTTTGGTAACGCAACCGGTCAACCCGACATCACACCCACGGCTTTACTGGTAGATGTTTGCGATAAAATTTATGTAACCGGTTGGGGAGGAAACATCAATGGATTTGGAACCACAACCTTTGGATTAGTCACCACTGCCGATGCCTTTCAAACCACAACCGACGGAAACGACTTTTATTTGTATGTGATTGACAATGAGGCTCAAAACATCGAATATGCTTCATTTCTGGGTGGACAATCCAGCTCAGATCACGTGGATGGAGGAACCAGCCGATTCGACCGTAAAGGTGTAGTGTATCAAAGCATTTGTGCAAGTTGTGGGGGTTTGGATGACCTTCCTGTTACCCCGGGAGCTTATTCACCAACCAACAACGCGGCGAACTGCAACAATGCTCTTATCAAGTTCGATTTTGAGTCGCCGATTACCGTTTCGGCCTTTGTAAACGCAAACGACCCGGTGGGTTGCGCCCCGTACACTGTGAACTTTGAAAACACTTCGGTAAATGCCGATAACTTTAGCTGGAGATTAGAAAATCAGGAAATTGCTACGACTCAAAATCTCACCTACACATTCGAAAATGATGGCACCTACGAAGTCGTGCTGATTGCTTCCAGCAGCTTAACGTGTAATGAGTCAGACACCGTATCTATCACAATTACCGTCTTGAACTCTACCAGTAGCAACCTTCCAAACCTGGAAGCATGCGCTGGAAATGAAGTACTCTTGGGGCCAAACGGTTTCACTGAGCCTTATTAC
>CANHCM010000303.1 GCA_947459155.1 Bacteroidota bacterium
ATCCACACTGCAACCATCGCCACCCTGGCCATCACCCCAAATATGGCGAAGCCCTAAATAATGACCAACTTCGTGAACCGCTGTTCGACCTCTGTTCACCGTGGCAAGGGCTCCACTTGCATCTGGATTACTTCCAACGACTTCGTAGTGCAGCACAACTCCATCGTATTCCGGTTGCTCTGCAGCCGAGCCATCAGGCCAGTTGGGCGCTCCATCGGGTGGTGTTGCAAAACCCAAAATAAACGGTGTATTGATGATTGGCAAAGCCAGATTACAAACCCAAATATTGAGGTACTGATTCACGTCCCATGCGTCGACGCCCCCTGTAGAAGCACGTTTCATGCGATTCAAATCAAGTTGGAGATTGATAAATGTTGCCTGATCGGTTTCGGTTCGGGTAATTCCATTGGTTGGATTACCTTGAGGATCCCATTCGGCCAGAAAAAACTCAATACCCGCCGATGCTGCGACATCCTGAAATTCAGGCCTGGTTAAGGTGGTGTCGGCATTAAGGCGATTATAATCCGCATTGAGAATGTCCAGTTGTTCCTGAATCACCGCATCGGAAATGTTTTGCTCGGCGTTGTTGTAGATTACATGGAAAACAACCGGTATGCGGTAAACCTCTGTTGATCTTCCAACTTGCGCTTGCGCGGATGACGCGATCCACTGATCGAGTGCAGAACGCTTATTGAGGTATTCCGAATCAATCGCCGAACGTTGCTGTTTATGCAATTGATCTCCACAACGGTGTACACTCTGTCCCAGTAACGACGAGACAAAAGCGAGAAACATTAAACAAGTCAGGTAGTGCTGCTTCATAGTTCAAAAATTCAGAGCCAAGATAAAGCAAGACCGCGAAAAAGATATTTAACTGAAATGAAAATCTTTTGCGATTTCAGCCGCAACCACTCGACCGGAAATCAGGGCTGGAGGAACACCGGGACCGGGAACTGTTAACTGACCTGTATAGTAAAGGTTATCAACCTTTTTGCTTTTGCAGGATGGCTTCAGAATCGCTGTTTGCTTCAATGTATTGGCCAAACCGTAGGCGTTTCCGCGGAATGAATTGTACTCCGAAACAAAGTCGCGATAACCGAAGGCTTTATAAAAATCGATGTGCTGACGAATCGTTTGTCCGGTATGCGATTCCATTCGGTCAATCACCATATCGAAGTACTTTTTCCTCACCTCTTCTGTGTCTTCCAAACCGGCCGCTACAGGAATGAGGATGAACATATTCTCATGACCCGGCGCAGCACCCGATGGATCAGTTTTCGTGGTGAGCGAGACATAAAAGAGTGGTTTGGATGGCCATTGCGGTCGGGTGTAGATTTCTTCCGCATGTACATCCAGCGATTCATCGAAGAATAGGTTGTGATGCGCAAGGCGATCCAGCTGTTTATTCAAGCCTACATAGTAAATCAAACTGGATGGGGCCATCACCCTGGTTTCCCAGTATTTCGAGGAATATGACTGAAGTGACTTAGGTAAAAGTCGGGTTTCGGTAAAGTGGTAGTCGGCCGACGAAACGATTACATCGGCACGAAGCAGCTCCTCTCCTACTCTCACCCCCGAAATCCTTGAGCCTTCAAATTCAAAGGAAGTCACATCGGCCGAAAAGCGGAACTTCACACCTTGCTCTTCAGCCAAAGCATGCATCGCTTTAGCAATTTCGAACATGCCTCCTTCCGGAAACCATGTTCCCAGGGCCATATCGGCATAATTCATCAAACTGTACAAAGCTGGTGTGTTCGATGGGAGTGCGCCAAGGAAAAGTACCGGAAATTCCATGAGACGGACCAGCTTATCGTTGCTGGTAACCTTGCGAACGTGTTTTGAGATACTCTTAAACACATCCAATTTGAATACGCCCTTAATCAACTCCAAATCAGCAAACTCAAGCCAACTCCTGCCGGGCTTGTACACCAGTTTGTTGATACCCACATCATATTTATACTCGGCCTCATCCAAAAATTGCTTCAGCCGTTTTCCACTACCGGGGTCGTATTGATCGAACAACTCCACTAAGGCATCAACACCTGATGGAATGGGCGTGTATTCATTCTTTCCCCAATAGATATAGTAAGAAGGGTCAAGCCTTTTGAGGCTATAATAATCGGATGGCTTTTTTCCAAACGCCGCAAAGTACTGCTCAAACACATCGGGCATCCAGTACCAACTTGGCCCCATGTCGAAAGTGTAGTCGCCAGCCTTCATTTTTCGCGCCCGTCCGCCGGGAAGACTGTGTTTCTCGAGCACAGTAACAGAATAACCTTTTTGAGCTAAAGAGGCGGAAACAGATAAACCGGAAAAGCCGGCGCCAATAACTATCGCAGTTTTCGACATGAAAGTGTATTTTGCACGTAGGAACAAAGCTAAACAACCCTTGTTCACAGAAAACAAAAATGATGGAATTCCCTTCTTTTCGAAAAATTGAACATGCCGATGTATATTACAAAATCATCGATACCAATTCTTTTGTGGAGCTTAAAAAAATGGGAAAGTACTATTTCGAAGAGGAATTTATTGCTCAAATTTATCCCGATAAACTCAGAATTCAGGAAATGCTAATGGAAGAAAAACCATTCCAGAAAATCAGTCAACTTGAATACGAATCGATACATTTAGAATGGTCTAAAAACCTAACCAAATCTTCATTTTAATCTGATTAAATCAATCTTCATCCAAAATAAAATACATAAAATCGGATCAAAATTAATCAGAAAAAAATTGCAGATAAAATAAAGTTCACCTGCATTAAATAACAGGAAGTTTGGATTAAAATGAATTATTGAGTGAAATGAAATTATTTTGAATTATTCAGAGCAAACCAACAATGGATAAAAACAATCTCAACCATTTAATTACAAAAGCCTCGATGATCTATAGATGCGATCAGCAAAATGATAAAATTTTAAATGATATCTAAATTCAACTTTACTTTTTGCAGCAAAGGATTAGCATAAATTTCTAAAAAGTAGGGCTGAAATAATTCCGACTGATCATCGCCAGTCTGAGAAAATTCTTTGTTCATTTCTCGGACAAACCTTTCTTTTTGGTGAATATTATAATGCTTCTCCCATTGCGTATTTCCGTTTAACAAATCGGCGGCAATGAAGTTAGCTGGGCTTAATTTATAACCCGATAAAATCTGTGTGTCGATAGCATCGGCCAAATTCTTAAAGCCATCATTTTTACTGAAGCCTTGGAAAAAACTGGCAAAGCGGCTTGTTTGTATTTCTTCACCAAAATGAATGTGTAC
>CANHCM010000304.1 GCA_947459155.1 Bacteroidota bacterium
AGGCCGCTAAGCGCGTGATGGCATCAAACTGAGCCTCAGGCAAAGTGTCGAGCACATGGTAGCCTTTCAGCTTACGCAGCCGCTCTTCTTCATTGTCTGGTTTTAACGGAAACTCCATGAGGCCAAATTCAACACCCTAAAATACGGTTAGCCCAACATTTTGTTGTAACGTTTTATCGACAAATCCTACGTGCCACTTCAAAAAGCGCAGAATCGATTTTCTGCTCATAATCAAGCTATCATCAATATTTCAGGCTTCACAAATGGGCCAAAATCGCCAGTTCCTGAACAAGGCGAAGCGCCTCAAACCCGTCGGTCTTCCCACGGCCATCGGCAAGTGTCGGGGCTTAAGAAGGCCGAAGCGCCAACAGGGCTTTCTGTTGTAAACGCAGCAAGGCCAGAACCGATAAGGTCATCGCCGCAAGGCCCGTATACAGAAACAAAGGTTGCTTAACCAAAACCAACAACAGTGCGGCGCCCAGCAGTAGCCGAGCCGTTTCGGCCAACATTCGGCCATTACGGTAGCCGGCCAGCAAGCCAAGGCTGGTAATGGAAAGCAGAATCCATCCAGCGGGGAGAACAAGCTGCCTGAGCGGAATAAACGGGGCCTGGAAAAGGATAAATGAAGCCAGCCCTAAAACCAAGGCAAACTGAAGCAGTAGATAGCCGGCCAGGGCCGGGTGAAGGTGCAGGCGAAACTTGCGGAAATGATGGCGACTCACTGTTCGGGGAATTTCTGGCCCTCCTAAAACCACGGGTCGCCATCCGGGCGCAGCCCAAAAAACCTTTATGGCCTCACTAAAATTGGGAGCCGCCGCCGATAATCGGAACAAATCGCGCCAGTAGTGAACGTTGGCCCAAAGCGGATTCCAGCTTCTGAGCGGCGTAGTGATGCCATACACCACCGGCTCGCGCTCTTCGGTGAAGGTGCCGAAAAGCCGGTCCCAAACAATGAGCGTTCCGCCATGGTTCTTGTCGATGTACACCGGATTGCTGCCATGGTGCACCCTGTGGTGCGAGGGCGTGTTAAACAAGTACTCAAACCAGCGGGGCATCTTGCGGATGAGCTCGGTGTGTATCCAAAACTGATACAAGGTGTTGAAGGCAATTACCGTTAGGGTGGTGGTGGGGTCGAAACCGATCAGAGCCAGGGGAAGATAGAAGAGATTCGAGAAAAACGACTGAAACCACGATTGCCGTAAAGCCACCGTGAGGTTGTACTCTTCGCTTTGGTGATGCACAATGTGGGTGGCCCAGATGGCATTGATCTCATGACTGAGCCGATGAAACCAATAGTAGCAGAAGTCGACGCCGATAAACAACACGGCCCAGCTCCACACCGAAGGCTCAATGCTCCAGATTCGGAAATGTTCGTACAGCTGGTAATAACCCCAAAACAGGAACGACTTGAAAAACAGACCGGTAAGCTGCTGTCCAATCCCGCAGGAGATGTTCGAAATGGCATCCGGAAGGTTGTAGAGGTCTTTCTTTTTCCAAATGGCCCAAATCAGCTCCACGCCAATGAGCAGGAAGAAAACCGGAACCGAAAGTGCGATATAATCAACGCTCATGATGTTTGCGACTTAGCGTGTTTATGGTGTTTTAGATGCCTTTTAAGGACAAGGATCAGCGGCCATGTGAGCAGCACCGAGAGCAGCACTTCGACCCAGGCCAGGCTGCCGGTGCCCAAGGCATCGGTGCTGAGCGAAATGAGCCCTTTGCTCAAGGCAAATTGCTGAAGTACCGCTGCGGCATTGTTTACAAAATGAGCGGCAATGGGGTACCATAAGTTGCCCGACCAGAAGTACAAGTAGCCAAACAGCACTCCAATGAGCATGCGTGGCAGAAAGCCGAAAAACTGAAAGTGGATGAAGCTAAATACAAATCCGGCGCTCCAAATGGCCAGATGAGGGTTGCGAAAGGCCTTTATGAAGAGTGTTTGCAAAGCCCCGCGAAACAGCAGTTCTTCGGCCAGGGCGGGCACCACGGCAACCACCACCAGGGTGCTCAACAGCGAGGGAATTCCGGGCATGTACAACAGCTTCTCGATCAGGGCATTGGCCTCGTTTTCGCGCTGCAGCATGCTGGCATATAGCTCCGACAAGGCATCAGGGAACACCATGTTTCGGTTCCATTCCGCGCTCAGGTTAATCCAGGGCATTTGCAGCAGCATTAAAACGGCCATAAGCAGCAGCAGCGTCGCCTTGGGGGGGGCCTGGTAACCCAGCATTTTCGAGGCGTTGCCATTGTACAGTTTAGCCATCAGCCAGGCTGGAATGGCAAACAGTCCAAGCGAAGTAAGAACCTGGGTAAGCTTTAGAAACCGCAGGGCATCAGGCCCATAGCGCCCAACCTGCTCAATAGAATTGAGGGGCAAATTCCAGACAAGCTCCCCCACAATGGCGCTGATTCCCAGCGAAAGGCTTCCACAAACAATGCAGAGGAACAGAAGAGCGGTTAACTGAACCCCGGTGGATCCATCGCGCAACGCGCCCAACTGTTTTCTCAAATAAACATCGTCCATCGTTCACATTCTGTGGCCTTTGTGTGTATCCTTTGCCTGCACCCTGATCAGCCGTAATGCTCAAATATAAACAGGCCATAGCAGTAAAGCAACAAGCCCCTCGATACTGCCGCCGGCGAGCGGTTGGCTGAGGTGTTTTTTGAGGGCGCCAACTTCGCGCTTTCCGCGCTGCACGGCAGCTTGCTCCAATCGCGGGCGCATTGCGGTAGAGTGAGGGTTTGAGGCATTGATGGGTGTTTTTTTAAGGCTTAGGGTTATAATCATGTCACCCCTCCGGGGTTTGGCTGAGTTTTAGGGTGCTTGGGTTACTATCATTTCACCCCTTCGGGGTTTGGGGTTAATGGGGGCTTCGTTTTCCTATGAATAGGAGTGGGCGCGGCCTTAGTCGGTCAAAAAGAGGATGCCGCCCGTTTTGAACAAAAAATAAAAAACGAAATAAAAATAACAAATGCAGAAAAAAATAAAATAAACAGGAGAAAATGTTCAGGGCAGGGGTGCAGCTCTCGAAGCTGAGCGGAATTGCAAATTCCGCTTAACTGCTCATGGTGGGCCGAGCGTTACCATTTAGAAACAGCAAGCCCAAGCTCTACGTGAACAAACGCAATACAACTAGTCTTAAGTCCTTAGTCCTGAGTCTGAAGTCGGGTTTCAAATACCATTTGGGGCTGCGTTAAGTTATAACGTATTGCGTAGATTATCATTTGAATACTGGAACAACACAGAAGCTGAGGGAAAAGGGAG
>CANHCM010000305.1 GCA_947459155.1 Bacteroidota bacterium
GAAATTCCTGAGGAAAAGCCGCTAGAACTATCGACCGATTCACTGGTGCTGGTGTTGGATGCCATTCGTGATCCGGGAAATATGGGAACCTTGATCAGGCTGGCCGACTGGTTTGGTTTTGATGCCATTGTAGCTTCGGAAGATTCAGTCGAATGGACTAACCCGAAGGTGATTCAGGCTACGATGGGTTCCTTCCTCCGCTTGCGCCCACATTACCGGGAGCTTCAGGAGGTTTTTCAAAGTCATCCCGGCTTGCCGGTAACAGCCACAGAACTCGATGGAGAATCGCTCTACACCAGTAATTTCAAGCCTTTTGGTTTTTTTGTGTTGAGTAACGAGTCGCGCGGACTTTCAGCGGAGCTCAAGCCTTGGGTGCAGCATTCATTGCATATACCGGCATTTCGAAAGCATGGGAATCACGCCGAGAGTTTGAATGTGGCGACAGCCGGGGCCATAATTTTGAGTGAAATTGCCAGAAGGAAAACCCTTGCATAACCTGAAATTCACCCACTGCGCTACCTTTGCACCATGTTTAGGTTAGCGATTCGTCCGATTTTATTTCTCTTTCAGCCCGAAACGGCCCATCACCTTGCTGTGGCGGGATTAAGGCTGCTCTGTTTGATTCCGGGAATGTCGTGGCTTTTACACCGCCGGTATAGCGTGCGAAGCGCGTCGTTGTTGGTGGAGAAGAAAGGACTTCGTTTCCCCAATCCGGTAGGACTTGCAGCCGGTTTCGATAAGAACGCCACTCTGTTTCCCACGTTTCGGTTTTTGGGATTTGGGTTTATTGAAGTGGGAACCGTAACTCCAAAGCCTCAGCCCGGAAATCCCAAGCCGAGGTTGTTTCGTTTGCCCGCCGATGAGGCCTTAATCAACCGCATGGGTTTTAACAATGATGGGGTTGATGAATTTGCGGAACGCTTGAAGCGCAGGCCGCCCGGAATTATCATTGGGGCCAACATTGGGAAAAACAAAGCAACACCCGACGAGCAGGCGGTAAATGACTATTTGATTTGTTTTCAAAAGCTGTACGACCTCGCGGATTACTTTGCTGTGAATGTAAGTTCGCCCAATACGCCCGGTTTGCGGGCTTTACAAGACAAAGAGCCCTTACGGATTATTCTCACAGCTTTGCTGGAAGAGCGAAAGAAACGCGCACAGGTAAAGCCAATCCTACTGAAAATAGCTCCTGACCTGAATGATGCCCAGTTAAGCGACGTTGCCGAAATTGTTCAGGAAACAGGCATTGATGGTGTTATTGCTACCAATACTACTATATCGCGCGATGGACTTGTTACTCCGCCGCATACGGTGGAGCGAATCGGAGCCGGTGGATTAAGTGGTTGGCCGCTCAAGGCGAAATCGACCAGGATTGTATCGTTGATGCGCCAGAAACTGGGCGATTCTTATCTCATCATTGGATGTGGAGGTATAGAACGTGCGGAAGACGCTCTTGAGAAACTGAAGGCCGGAGCCGATCTGGTGCAGATTTACACCGGTTTTATTTATCGCGGACCTGAATTGGTGCGCTCAATCCAAAAGTTATATGTCGCAAACCATGCATCTCACTGAATGTCCGCGTGATGCCATGCAGGGCATCCATGCCTTCATTCCTACAGCTGAAAAAATCGATTATCTGAAAGCCTTGCTGGAAGTAGGTTTTCCAACCTTAGATGCCGGGTCTTTCGTTTCGCCGGCTGCCATCCCCCAAATGGCCGATACTCAGGCTGTTTTGGAAGGTATCGGTGCGCAGATTGGAAGTACCGAAGTCCTTACAATTGTGGCCAACGAGCGCGGCGCGAAAGAGGCTGCCGACAATGCATGGGTGAATACGCTTGGGTATCCATTTAGTGTGAGCGAAACCTTTCAACAACGCAACACAAAGGCGAGCATTGCGGAGTCGAGGCTTCGGTTGGAGGCCATCCAAAGAATGGCGGTCGAATCCAATAAGAAGCTTGTGGTTTACCTCTCCATGGCCTTCGGAAATCCTTACGGCGACGAATGGAGCCCGACCATTGTAGCTGATCATGCCGCTGCATTGGTAGAGCTCGGAGTTCGGTCGCTTTCGCTCGCCGATACTACCGGAAGTTCCAATCCCGATTCGGTTTACCGCCTGTATTCAGAGATTGCCCGCCAACTGGGCCCCGAGTTAGAGTTGGGATTGCATCTGCATGCCCAACCGAACGAAGTGGAAATCAAGACTGAGGCGGCCTGGGAGGCAGGCTGTCGCCGGATGGATACTGCAATGAAAGGACTTGGCGGGTGTCCGATGGCTGCCGATTCGCTGGTCGGAAATATGGATACCGAAAAAGTTTTCACGTGGTGCGCTTCCCGTCAGATTGAAACAAACCTCAATGAGCATTCGTTTTTAAAGGCATCCGCCCTGGCGGCAAAACTCTTTGAAAAGTATCAATGATTACAATTAAACCACTGTCCAGACTTTTTCTGTTAGGCCTTGTAGCTTTTGGATTGCAATCCAAGGCGCAGGACTATTCACTTCAGAATCAACTGTATGTGCAGTGGAACGATGCGCGTTATGCATCCACTACGAGAATCCCCGATCCCATTCAGTTGGAAGATCTCAAGAGTAAACTAGGAGTACCTGTTGATTCGGTGAGGTGCAGCTTTTATTTCAGTAAATCAGCCGCATTACGAAGAATCTGGAGGGTTTATCTGAGTAATCCCGTGCAGCGCCAAACCGCATTAAGCAAATTGAACCGTGAGAGTTCGTTGTTTGCTTATGCAGAGCCCGTTCCGGCGATGCGTCGGTTCGACATACCCAACGACTTGGGTTTGAACAATACCAATGCCGGTGGGCAGTGGTATTTGTATAAGGTGAGGGCTACTGAAGCCTGGGACTTGCAAACAGGATCGGCGACCGTTCGGGTGGCCGTTGTAGATGACGCTGTTCAGACGACGCATGAAGAGCTGACCGGAATTTGTTTGCCCGGTTACGATGCAGCCGATGGCGATTTTGATGTAGAGCCTCCAACTGCGTCGCACGATCATGGAACACATATCGCAGGATTGATTGGAGCGAATACCAATAACGGTTTGGGGATGGCCTCCATGGGCCGGGGAATTCGAATCTTGCCGGTGAAGATTACGTTCGACACCAATGCCGATTTAGTAGTTGCCGGTTATGAAGGCATTGCGTGGGCTGTCGAGCAAGATGTACAAGTGATAAACATGAGCTGGGGCGCCCCGGAATACTCACAAACAGGCTTGCTCGTTACACAGGATGC
>CANHCM010000306.1 GCA_947459155.1 Bacteroidota bacterium
ACCCCGGAATTCATATTCAAAAATGTGGTAAGCATTTTTCAATACATGAACCCTAAATAGGGCCTACTGAAAAAGTCAGAAATGCATCAGATGCAAGGCGACAAGGCGAAGCTGTATACGAATACTGCGAGCCGCGGGCAACGACGCAGATGATGTATTTCTGGCTAACGAATTATTTTTGATTTTGAAAGGTCAGCTGTACCGGAATTGAAAAAACAGGGCTCATAACCTTGCACTTAAATCGGCTCAAACGGTTGCTAAACTGCTTACAATAAATTCATTGAGTGTTTTTTAGCAGGCCCTAAATAGGGCGTAACATTTGGAGAAGCTTTAGCGGAATTGGCCATTGCGCTTTTTCTGCGTACGAGCATTCAAGACCAATTGCTCAATGCTCCTGAATACTAAAAGCAAAAAACAAATGTACTTCCCCCAATTTTAGGGCTCAGCTCAGGTAGCCTTAAACACTACTTCAGCACGGTACCATACAAGTCAAATTCCTCCGCCCGGTCGATGTGAATTTGGGCAAAGTCGCCGATGCGTAAGTAAGTCTCGCCATCAGCCTTCACCAGCACTTCATTGTCGACCTCGGGAGAGTCGAACTCGCTTCGCCCGATGAAATAGTCGCCTTCCTTACGATCCATCAAAACCTTGAGGGTTTGTCCCACTTTTTCGGCATTCAGGCTCGCCGAGATTCCCTGTTGCAACTCCATCACCTCCTCGGCACGCTGCTGCTTCAATTCGGCCGGAACATCATCTTCAAGCGTGTAGGCATGGGTGTTTTCTTCGTGACTGTAGGTAAACACGCCCAAACGCTCGAAACGCATCTGTTCCACCCATTCCAAAACCTCTGCATGGTCGGCCTCACTTTCTCCGGGGTAACCCGAAATGAGGGTGGTTCGGATGGCTATTCCGGGAACTTTATCGCGAATCGTATTCACCAAATCGGTGGTTTTTTGGCGGGTGGTGCCCCGGCGCATCGACTTCAACATGCGATCGCTGACGTGCTGCAGGGGCATATCGAGGTAATTGCAGATGTTCTCGCGCTCTTTCATCACATCGAGCACATCCATTGGGAAACCGGTCGGAAAGGCATAATGCAAACGAATCCACTCAATGCCATTCACGTCCGACAAGCGGCGCATCAACTCGGCCAGCTTGCGGTCGCGGTACAAGTCCAAACCGTAATAGGTAGAATCCTGGGCAATGAGTAAAAGTTCCTTGGTGCCTTGTTTGGCGAGGTTCTCGGCTTGCTTCACCAGCGTTTCCATGGGTATGCTCACATGTCCGCCGCGCATCAGCGGAATGGCACAAAACGAACATGGACGATCGCAGCCTTCCGAAATTTTGAAGTAAGCAAAATGCGCCGGTGTGGTGAGTAAACGCTCGCCCACCAATTCATGCTTATAGTCGGCCTTGAGGGTTTTCAGCAAACGGGGCAAATCGCGGGTACCAAACCAGGCATCCACCTCCGGAATTTCCTTTTCGAGTTCAGGCTTGTAACGCTCGCTCAAGCAGCCGGTTACGTATACTTTCCCTACCAGCCCGTCTTCCTTGGCATCGACGTATCTCAGAATGGTATCGATGCTCTCTTGCTTGGCATTTTCAATGAAACCGCAGGTGTTGATGATCACGATTTCCGAATCATCCGTGGTCGACTCGTGTTCCACTTCAAAGCGGTTGGCTTTGAGCTGACCCATCAGCACTTCAGAATCGTAGAGATTTTTGGAGCAACCGAGGGTTACTACATTCACTTTGTTCTTTTTCAGGGTTTTAGTCTTCATTCTCTCGGCACTTAATCTTTAAACAGCGAATCCACGAATTCTACTTTGTTAAACAGTTGGAGGTCGGTCATCTTTTCACCCAATCCAATGTATTTCACCGGAATTTTAAACTGGTCTGAAATACCAATCACAACGCCACCTTTGGCCGTTCCATCGAGCTTGGTCAAGGCCAGGGCATTCACATCGGTGGCCTGGGTAAACTGCCTGCACTGCTCAATGGCGTTTTGTCCGGTTGAAGCATCAAGTACGAGTAGAATTTCATGAGGTGCGTCAGGGATGACCTTTTGCATCACCCTTTTGATCTTCGAAAGCTCGTTCATCAGGTTCACCTTGTTGTGCAATCGACCGGCGGTATCGATGATCACCACATCGGCGCGTTCGTTTTTCCCTTTGAGCACAGCATCATAGGCCACTGCGGCAGGATCGGCATTCATACCATGTTGCACAAGTGGCACTCCCACCCGTTCCGACCAGATTTTAATCTGATCAACAGCCGCAGCGCGGAAAGTATCGGCGGCACCTAAAACCACCGATTTCCCGGCCAGTTTATACTGATGCGCCAGCTTGGCAATGGTGGTGGTTTTTCCCACACCATTTACGCCAACCACCATGATCACGTAAGGGCGATCGTTGAATGGTGTGCTAAAGTCTTGCTGGTCGGCGCTTCGGTTTTCTTCGAGCAAGGAGGCGATTTCGGTGCGCAGAATGCCGTTGAGTTCCGATGTACCCACGTATTTATCGCGCGATACTCTTTCCTGAATCCGGGCCACCACTTTGAGTGTGGTTTCAACGCCTACGTCGGCTCCAATGAGGATTTCTTCGAGATTGTCTAATACCTCATCGTCGACTTTCGATTTGCCGAGGATGGCCTTGGTCAATTTGGAGAAGAAGTTCTCCTTGGTTTTCGCGAGGCCCTGATCGAGGGTTTCCTTTTTTTCGCGGGAGAAAAAGCTAAATAATCCCATGCCTAAAGGTAATGATTAGTAGCAAAAAAAGCTCCTTCCCGGCTGGGAAGAAGCTTGTAAATGATTTGAGGCGACAAGGACTTATTTCTCGTTCAAGAAATCTTTCACGTGGTCGTTGTGTACCACTTCTTCCTTGAAAATGTAAGCACCTGTTTTAGGCGACTTTACCATTTTAATCACCTTGGTGAAGGATTTACCGGCACCAGTCTTCAGGGTCGCAACTACTTTCTTAGCCATGACAAAATGTTATTTAATTTCTTTGTGAACGGTTACACGCTTCAGAATAGGGTTGTATTTCTTCAGCTCGATGCGCTCAGAAGTGTTTTTCTTGTTTTTGGTGGTGATGTAACGGCTTGTGCCCGGAACACCACTGTTCTTGTGCTCAGTGCACTCTAAAATCACCTGTACTCGGTTGCCTTTCTTAGCCATAGCGAATGGACTTTCTGTTTTAAGGGCTGCAAATATACGTAAACCATTTTCCTCTGCAACACAAAT
>CANHCM010000307.1 GCA_947459155.1 Bacteroidota bacterium
ACCATCGGGCGAAATATCGATGGAGTTCACTTTACTCATGTCGTTGAGAAACTTGGTTTCGCGGGATTTAGTTTCGGGGTTGTAAAAATGGATTCTCAGGCGCCCTTTGTGCTCATCGGTAAACACCAACAAATGTTGTGGATGCCAGGCGAGAACCGGCCAGGTGTAATCGTTCAGTCCACGTAATTTGAATCCGGCACTATAGATTCGACTTCGGTTTTTCCCGCTGCTGTCGGAAAGGTAAATCCGAACCTTGCCAAATTCGTTTCTCACCCAGGCCATCTTTTGTCCATCGCGGCTGATGGCCACCTGCGGGTATGAGTAGTTGCGGCGGGCTTTCCCCTGGATGGCTTTACGTTGCTCGGCTTGCAATTCCTTTTCGACAGCGAAGTAGTTTTTATCAAGGTAGTTAAGCCATTCCTGAATCAAACCCCGTGTACCCATCGACAATGCGGCTTGCAGTCCGCCATCGGCATTGCGGTGTGCACGGGTGGCCTCGAGAATGTCGGGAATAACTTTCTCGCCATACACAACACTGATAAAGGCCCAAAATGACTTGCCGGCCAGAAGAGCCTCTTCGCCATCGAGCCGCCCTAAATGCAGGTATCGGTTGTGGATAAACCCATCACGCACCCTGCTGATTTCGTCGCTGGTCCAAGGCTCACAGAGGAATCGGATGAGTCCTTTCTCGAACCAGGCCGGCAAGGTGAGCAGGGCCTTGCTGCGCAGCCGTTCGCGCAAATTGCCTCCATACAGAAGTTCCTGCACAAAGGCTGCGCACAAGCCCATGCGCAATTGACTTAGAAAGGCAACGGTTCCGCTTTCGAGGTTGAGTAGAATCTTGTTTCCGGCTGTTCGGCTAAGCCCTCCGGGATTGTTGGCCAATTCGGGTGCCGTGCCGAGGTTGGTTTGTTTCAGGTCGCTCAAACGGGTAAACAGGATGATCTGCGGTCGGTTTTCGAGGCTGTAGTTAAACCTGGCTTCAAAGTCGGTGATCATCCGCTGTGCGGCCTCTGCCGTTAAATGCGACAGTTCTTTGCCTCCGGTGTAAAAAAAGACATCGAAACCTTTGTATCGATAAAACTCCCAAACCACTGGATTGTACTGCACCCGGTTTTTTCCGAAGTCGAGCTGCGAACCTGTGTAGAATTGGCCATCCGCCGGTAAGGCGAACAGGAACAAAGCCACGGAATAGAAAAAACGGAAATGCCTGAGCATAGCGGTAAAAGTACCGAAATCGGGTGGAATGATTGAATACCTTTGCGGGGTGTTACATTTTGAGTCTTTAACGTTTGGCCCTTTTGCCGAAAACACGTGGATTATAAGCCATTCTTCCGGCCAATGCTGGATTATCGACCCGGGCTGTTATGGCGTATCGGAGGAAGAAGAACTCGTGCAGTTTATCGAATCGCGCAAGCTCAAGCCCGTGGCCTTGATTAACACCCATGCACACATCGACCATATTTTGGGCAATGCATTCGTACAACGCACCTGGGGCTTGCAACCCTTGCTGCACCCACTCGACCTTGAGATTTACCACGCTGCGCCTCAATATGGGCAACTTTGGGGTATAAGGCTGGGAGAATTGCCCGAACCCGAGCTTACATCGCTTACCGGTACTGAGCTTCTGCTGGAAGATGAGAATTTTGAGATTCGTTTTACGCCCGGACATACACCCGGCGAAGTGTGCTTGATTCATCATGCCTCAAAAACGGTTATTGCAGCCGACGTGTTGTTCAAAGGCTCTATTGGCAGAACCGATCTGCCCGGTGGCGATTACAACACTTTGATTCACTCCATCCAAACTTCGCTGATGAGTTTACCCGACGACTACAGGGTTTGCTCTGGGCATGGGCCTGAAACGACCATAGGATACGAGCGGAGCCATAATCCATTCTTACAGTAAATTTTGATGCAGCAGGAGACCAACCGCCGGGCCTATTTACAGCTTCACACTGCTGTTTTTCTGTTTGGCTTTACCGGTGTGCTGGGCGAACTCATTCAACTCGATGCCACCTTGCTGGTTTGGTACCGCATGGCGATGACTGTTCTTCTGATGTTTGCCTATGTGCGTTGGATTGGTCAATGGAAGTGGCTTAGCCGCAAAGAGATACTGCACATTACAGGGGTTTCCTCGGCCATTGTTGTGCACTGGATCCTCTTCTATGGTTCGATAAAATACGCCTCTGTATCGGTGGCCATGATTTGCCTTTCGTCCATCACTTTGTTCACAGCCTTCTTAGAACCCTTGCTCCTGAAACGACCGTTTTCGCTTTGGGAAGGATTGTTTTCGCTGGTGGTCATTGCCGGAGTTTACCTGATGGCTGAAGACCAACAGCAACATAGTTTCGGGATTGCCATCGGCTTGGCCTCAGCCTTCTTCAGCGCCTTGTTTACCGTCCTCAATAAGCGTTTGGTTGGGCGCTACGACTCGCGATTGCTTTCGCTCTATGAGCTATCGACCGGGTTTATTTTACTGAGTTGCGCCCTTCCTTTTTTGCTGCAGTGGTTGCCCTCGGTAAGCCATTTCCCCAGTTCGAGCGATTGGTTTTACTTGTTTTTGCTGAGTTTCTTCTGCACGGTGGTGGCCTTTAATCTCTCGCTGAACTCGTTGCGCTTTCTGTCGCCATTTACAGTGAATTTGGCCATTAACCTTGAGCCTGTGTATGGAATCGCCCTGGCATTTTTGATTTTTGCCGAATACCGCGAACTGGGCTGGGGCTTTTATGCAGGCGCCGCATTGATTCTGTTGGCCTTGCTGGGAGAAATTCTTTACAAGCGATTCAGTCAAAAAGCCTAAGCAGGGCCTACTGAAAAACACTCAATGAATTGGTTTTAAGCGTTTTGAAACTGTTTGAACCCACTTGTTTGCAAGGTTTTGAGCCCTGTTTTCTCAATTTCTGTGTTGATGACCTTTGCAACTCTCAAACATTTCGTTAGCCTGAAATACATCATCTGCTTCGTTGCCCGCGGCTCGCATCTGATGCCTTTCTGACTTTTTCAGCAGGCACTAAGCACAAGCTATTTGCGGAAGGGATAGAATTTAACTCCCGGAAAAACACTCCACAGCTGATAGGTAAAGCCCCTAAACGACTCTTTGCGTTGCTCGGAGCTGGCGGTGAGATAGATTTCCCAACGTTTGGCGGGGAAAAAACCGATTGTACTCCGAACTCTCCATTGACATAAATCGGGAGAATTGTTGGGGAGAAATCCGGCGTCTTCGACCAAAAAGGC
>CANHCM010000308.1 GCA_947459155.1 Bacteroidota bacterium
CGCGATTTCTACCAAATGATTCTCTGGCATTTCCCGCATGTGGTGGGCGGGGCTTTCAAACCCGCTTACGACCGCATCGAGTGGCGGCAAGACCATGAGCTGTTTCAACGCTGGTGCGAGGGGAAAACAGGCTACCCCATTGTAGATGCCGGCATGCGGGAGCTGCTTAACACCGGTTTCATGCACAACCGCGTGCGGATGATTGTAGCCAGCTTCCTCACCAAGCATTTGCTCATCGACTGGCGTTGGGGTGAGGCCTGGTTTGCCCGAAAACTGCTCGACTTCGACCTGGCCTCCAACAATGGAGGATGGCAATGGGCTTCAGGCTCAGGCTGTGATGCCGCGCCCTATTTCAGGGTGTTTAATCCTGCCCTTCAAACCGAAAAGTTCGACCCCAAAGCCGAATACATCCGCAAATGGGTGCCGGAGTTTAACGACCCCTGGAAATACGGAAAACCCATTATTGAACACAGCTTTGCCAGAAACAGGGCCATCGAAACGTACAAGAAAGCACTCGGGCCAACCGAATGAAAGGCGTAAAAAAACAACACCTGCCTACGAAAACCTGCGCTACCTGCGGCCGACCTTTTACCTGGAGAAAGAAGTGGGAAAAAGTGTGGGAAGAGGTGAAATATTGTAGCGACGCGTGCCGGAAGAAAAGGTAGGCGGAAATGCGCGCGTACGGATCCAATAGCAAGTTCCCAATCGAAGTTTTTAGGCTTGATAGCAATTCATCGATGAAAAGAAGTGACCAATAGCCAAAGGATTGGGTCACCCTCTTTGAAACGCGAAGAAATGGTAGCAATGTTTGAACATGAGAGCACCGCCCTCATTTTTTCAAGCCTACCGAACCAAAGCAAAGTCCCGGGGTTTTTTGGGTATGAATTCAACTGCATTGGTGTGGTTCCGCAACGACCTGCGCCTACACGACCACCAAGCCCTTAGCGAAGCCATTCAACACCACAGCCATTGTTTGGCCATCTACAGCGATAAGCCCAAAACACTAAAGCACACCGGGCTTTCTTCTCCGGGCGCTTTCCGTAAACAATTCATCAACGAGGCGCTCATCGACCTCAGTCAAAGCCTCGCAGCGCTTAACATTCCCTTGCTGGTGCTTGATGAGCCGGCCACAGAGGCCATCCCCAAACTGGTAAATGAACATAAAGTCGATGCCGTTTATGCCCACCGCGAACATGTATTTGAGGAGCAGAACGATGAGCAAAGCCTCCGCAATGCGCTCAACATACCACTGAAGCTTTACGAAGGGGGCTTTTTGGTGATGCCCGACGATTTACCCTTCGCCGACGATAAAATTCCCGACATCTTCACCCAGTTTCGCAAAAAGGTAGAGGCCCTCAGCACTTTTCGTGCGCCCCTGCCCGCTCCCACCAAAGTGATGCAGCCTCTGGAGCTGCAAGCAAGCACCCTCAACCCCGGCTCCAACACAGTCGATGCACGCACTGCTTTTCCCTTTCGCGGGGGCGAAAAAGCCGCACTGCAACACCTCAAAACCTACATTTGGGAAAATCAATACATCAGCACCTACAAGGAAACACGCAATGGCCTACTCGGCAGTGCATATTCGTCCAAAATGAGTCCATGGCTGGCTTGTGGTTCCCTCTCGCCCCGAAAAATTTATCAGGAGGTGAAACGCTTCGAGCAGGAAGTCATCGCCAACGATTCCACTTACTGGCTCATCTTTGAATTGCTGTGGCGCGACTATTTCCGCCATGTTTACCGGAAGTTTGGCGCACGATTCTTTCACCGCAACGGGCTCGCTCTACGACCAAGTCCGAAGAAAATGCGAAAAAACACCGACATTTTTCGCCGTTGGACCGAAGGACAAACCGCCGAACCCTTTGTAGATGCCAATATGCGGGAATTGAAACTGACCGGCTTTATGAGCAATCGCGGTCGGCAAAATGTGGCCTCCTTTCTCGTAAACGACCTGGGCATCGACTGGCGCTGGGGCGCTGAGTATTTCCAACATCAACTGATCGATTACGACGTATATTCCAACTGGGGCAACTGGGCCTACGTTTCGGGCGTGGGCAACGATCCGCGCGAAGACCGTTACTTCAACGTCCGCAAACAGGCGCAGATGTACGATCCGGACGGACTGTTTGTAAAGACGTGGATTGGGAGTCTTGAGTCTTGAGTACTTAGTCTTGAGACTTTGTTTTCGGTAACATTTGGGGGGAACGTTTCTGAATTGAGGGTACAACGTATTGCGTATCTCGTATTGCGTTTTTGCACGTTTCGCTTGGGCTTGCCGTTTCCAAATGGTAAGGTGCAGCCCACCCGGAGCAGTTAAGCGGAATTTGCAATTCCGCTTCGGCGAGCAATGAGTCTGAAGTCTTTAGACTTAGTTCGCGGTAACAGGGGAGTTTCAGAGAAGCATGGAGCGCAATTACAAATTGCGCTCAACGGAAATTTCCCTAGACTTTTTGTGGTACTTTTTGGTCATGCAAAAAGTGCCGGTAGTGAGTCGCGTGTCTTTGGTCTTGAGTCTTGAGCTTGCTAACAATAACATTTGATTTTTGAGGAATTATTTAGTTCTCGAATGGCATTTTAATTCATATAGCGAATCTCCCAAACAAAACTGGGCTTCGGGCTTATGTGAGCCCCCAAATGGTATCCAAAAGCCCTCTAAAGACTAAAGACTAAGGACTAAAGACTTCAACAAAACCTATCTTCGCCCCATGAGCTTTGCGCAAATCTCCGAAGCCCTCGCGGCAGTTATTGGTTTGCTGGGCGTTTGGTTCACCATCAAACAACGCCCGGTGGGCTGGTTTTTCGGCACACTCGGCTCGGCCCTGTACGTGCTCATCTTCTACAATGCCCGATTCTACGGCGAATCGATGCTGCAGCTTTTTTACGTTGGCATGGGCATTTATGGCTGGCTCCGCTGGCGCGGGGATGACCACCGACCATTCCGCATCCTCAAATTAACGCCCTCAGTTTGGCTGGCATTCCTTTCGCTCCTCGCACTGCTCAGCCTGAGCATAGCCACAGCGCTGATGCGTTTCTCAAACACCGATGTGCCTTATATGGATGCCTTTCTCGCCTCCGGCGGATTGCTTATTACCCTCCTGATGGCGCGCAAATACCTGGAAAACTGGGTGCTGTGGATCATCTTCGACGCGCTCTCCGCAGCCTGGTACTGGCACCGCGATTTGCATTACACCGCCGTACTTTACCTCGCCTTTGCGGCCTTGGCTGTGCAAGGAC
>CANHCM010000309.1 GCA_947459155.1 Bacteroidota bacterium
ACGGCTTCGCTGTATTTGCCGTTGGCTACAGCCAGATTTCCTTTGTTGTAGTTGGTCTCAGAACCGTTTCCGGCCGAAGCGAAGAATCCGGCAGCGCCCTTCTTGTCGCCTTTGCTGGCCGCTACTGCACCAAGGTTGTTTTGAATCATCGCGTTGTTCTTGGCTATGCGACCAGCTTTCTCAAATTCGTTCTGGGCTTCGTTCATTTTCCCCTGGAGGAAATAGATGTACCCCATGTTGTTAAACCCGCGGAAATCTTCGGGGAAACGACGGGCAAACGACTGGTAAATCTTGAGTTTATCGTCGTTCGAACTGAACAATGAAGCACTGTAAAGCAATTCTTCCATACCCAGTGAATCGGCACTGTTCAGCGCTAAAGCACGAATCTGATCGTCGGTGCGAACTTTCAGTTTCGCCACGAGGTTAATCTCGGCGCGACGAAGTTTCGGGAAAATCTCCTCGTAAATCGGGTCGTAAGAGGCCAACTCACGGAATTGCTGTTCGCGGGCTTCCGGATCGTTCACGGTGTTGATGATATTCAGGGCGGCATCTTTTCCGTTTACCGATGAGGTTTGCAGCATATTCTTCAAACCATCCCAATCTTCGTAATTGGTGGTAATCTTGCGGAAGAAGCCGTCTTTTTTATCGTATCCTTTGATTTTGGCTTTCTTGAAACGATTCATCACCAATTCATAGCCTTCGTCTGCGCGGTTTTCAGAAAGTTTAGAGTTGCGCTCTAACTCACCTTCCGGTGAAGCGAAACCATATACATCAAGACTCACAAACTCGGCGCTGTCTTTCGCTCCACGATCAATAAAGCGGTAAAGATTCTGCGTTTCGTCGCTGCTTAACTCTACACTACGAACTTCCCACGAATCTACAAGGAAGTACAAGCTTGACTTCTGCGTAACGGTTGGGTTCTTGTCGAATTTATCACCGGCAGCCATTACCTTGTAGTCTTTCTGCAACAGCAAAGGCGTTACAATTGTGCCTTCAGCAATCTTCACTTCCGGAAGATCAACTGTTTTGTTTTTGTATTGAGCCGTGGCACGAAGCAATACCTGAGCATCCTCCATACCCGGCTGGTACAAGAAGCGATCGGAAACGCTGAACTTACCGCCTTCGGTGTAAGAAATACTTTGGCCACTTCCCTCAATTTTTTCACCTTTCAGAGTAAGTGTTTTCAGTGTTTTTTCGCCTCCGTTGTATTTTACAACCGGTGTTACAACCACAGTGGCTTTCTTGTGGAAGTACTTCTGCGGGAAATCTCCATTAACGGTAATCCGAACACTGTCGCCATGCAATTCAAGCGGATCAGGACTAACGGTGTAAGCAATCTTGCCTGCGTCTTTAATCATCTTCTTGATACCGCAGCTGCTGGCAACGGTGATCATGGTTACGGCCAATAAGCCGAGTGCTCCGTTTTTGAAAATGTTCATTATCTGTACGATTTAATGCGGTGTCAAATTTGGCTGCAAAAGTACCTAATTCAATACTCGAGTCAACGGATTTGTCCACATCGGGACAATTCCCCAAACTATTTATAAAACACTGTTAATAAGTATCTTAAGCATATAAGTGTAAGGTTTTTACACATTATGCAACCAATTGGAGGCTGAAAAAAACCGAATTCCCTCATTGTCAACATTCAATCCATGCAACAATTCTCTCAAAGTCTTTCCAAGCAAAGGATGCTGCCAATCGGGTGCAATTTCAACAGCCGGAACCAGCACAAAGCCGCGCAAATGAGCTCTGGGGTGCGGTATCGACAAACCTTCGAGGTTGATACACTCTTTTCCCATAAACAGAATGTCAATATCGAGCGGCCGGTCGCTGTATTGATTCGTTTTTTGGCGCCCGGCCTGAAGCTCTATGGTTTGCAGTATAGTCATCAGCGCAGCGGCATTCAAACCTGTGCTAACATGCACAACCGCATTCAGGAAAGGATTGGAAGAAACATAGCCAACCGGATTGCTTTCGTACAGGGATGAAGCCGACAAAATATTTATCCCGTTTTGTAACATTCCAAGGCATCCAGCCCTCAAGTGCGCCGGACGATCGCCCAGGTTGCTTCCCAAACCAATCAATGCTTCATTCATTTCACACTTTTTTAACCCCCGCAATTTCTGTTCATTTGTCACATAAATAAATACCTATGCGCGCTTTCTTCAAAATGGTCTTCGCCTCCATGGTGGGACTCCTCTTCTCCTTCTTTTTTCTTCTGCTACTCATTGTAATGATAGCTTCTGCTTCTGGTGGAAAGAAGGAAATCGAACCCAAGGCTCACACCATTGTTCACGTCGAACTCAATTCGCCCGTTCCCGACCGCGCAAGCGACAACCCATTTGATGGAATGGGCTTCGGAGGCTTGGCCGACGAGGCACCGCTGGGACTTTACGATGTACTCGACAACCTCGACAAAGCCGCCGCACACCCCAATATCGATGGTATCTTCCTCGATATCAGCACACCCAACACGGGCATGGCTTCTTTGGAGGAAATCCGCAACGCCTTGATAAAGTTCAAGAAAAGCGGGAAGTTCATTTATGCCTACAGCGAAGCCTTTTCCCAAACAGGCTATTACCTCGCCAGTGTGGCCGACAAAATTTATCTGCACCCAACAGGACTGGCAGAATTGAAAGGGCTTCGTTCTGAATTGCTGTTTTTCAAAGGCACCTTAGACAAACTCGGCGTAGAACCTCAGGTTTTTCGCCATGGCAAGTTTAAAAGTGCGGTTGAGCCTTTCATTCAGGAAAAACTCTCTGATGCGAACCGCGAGCAAGTGCGCACATTCTTGTTCTCGATGTGGGATCACATGCTCAAAGGCATAGCCCAAAGTCGTAAGCTCCCCGAAAGCAAACTGCGTGAGATTGCCTCTCAGCTTCTGGTAACCAATGCCCCTGCTGCAGTAGCGAACAAGCTCGTTGACGAACTAAAATACCGCGATGAAGTGCTGGAAATGCTTAAAACTAAAACCAGCGCCGAAAGCATTGAGAAACTGGAATGGCTGAAACTGGCCGAACTGAATGATCTGGAAGACAAGCGGGAAAAAGCCAAAGGCGATAAAATTGCCGTGGTATATGCCGAAGGAGATATTGTGGATGGCAAAGGAAGCGAAGGTCAGGTAGGCTCGGTAGAATTTGCCGAGGCTCTTCGCAAGGCTCGTTTGGACGAAAAAGTGAAAGCCGTTGTACTCCGGATTAATTCTCCGGGAGGTTCTGCC
>CANHCM010000310.1 GCA_947459155.1 Bacteroidota bacterium
CGGAGCGGGAGTTCTTCATCATGAACCTCACCCATTGGAATATGCCGATTCCTATCTTGTTCACTGTGCATGAGTTTGATGCCCGTGCCGACGCAGCTCTATCGCGACTAAAGAAGGATACCGTGAAAATCGTAACCCGTCTTTATCCGGATATGCCCCTGGCGGGAGATGTGGTGGTGGAGGCCGGTACGATACGCGTGAGTCCGAATACCATACAAATCGGCAATCCCGGCGAGCAGCTCAGCTTTAACCTCGAAAAATGGAAGGTGAAGTCGCTTCAAGGGTGGTCGTTCAGCATTCCACACGGCGGCATTATTGTCCCCAAAGCATTACTGCAAACCAAGGTGGCCGATATTCCCATCAACAACCTCATTCTCCGGCCCGACAATCTGATTATGCCGCAGGCCAACATCGACCTGAACAACCTCAGCGTGGGTGGCGGATTAACCAAGCTCAAGCAATACCCGGGCAATCAGGCCATCTTTAGCATCGATCCAGCCTGTACATTCGATATGGGGCCACACTGGCGCTTTAGCCTTTTCCCATCTAACCCCGACAATCCGGCGTGTTACATTCAGGGCCTTCCCGGCTTTGCCGCCAACGACAAAATAGAAATGGGTGCCTTCACCATCTACAGCAACGATGCGAGTTTGATGCAGCCTGTTTTCCAAACGAAAACCTTCTCCAATGTGGCGCAATACAACATCGCCAACATCACCAACCTCACTGATGGCATTGAGCTCGCCGGTCCACTTTCATTGGGAATTCCCGGAATGACCACCCCCAATATGATTTTGGTATTTACCAAGCCCGGTGCAAACATCGTCCGTGAGGTGAGAGCCCTCGATGTGGCATTGGAAACGCCCGGAAAAGTATTCTTCAATGGCGACAATGGAACGCAGAATTACACCTTCAGCGATGGATTCTTTGAAGCCAAGGGTAAACTGATTTTTGAAGATGACAATCCCAACGACGACAAAAAGATTGAGCTGAAGGGGCTCCTCAGCAAAAACAATGGGCTAATCACGCTTACTATTCCAAAGCTTATTGCCAACAGTACGGCCGATAATGCGTATCAGTACATTCCGCTCAATGGCGGCGACACCAAACTTAAAGTGCTCAATGGTGAACAGCGCGTAATCGGTGGCAATTGGAATACGCTGGCCTACGACGCCGACCTGATTACCAATCAGGGCTTAAGCGACGACAAAACCCTCACCTACCTCGTTTCAGGCGCTGTTGAGGTGAGTCAGGCCGATGAAAATGCGCTCAAAATTGAGAAAATAGATACGCCGCTGGGCGGGATGACCATCGTGTTCGACTGGCAAACCGGAATGTTCCTTGGCTCGGTGAATATTGATGTGCCCATCACCATTTCGACCGTGACCCTTAACTCAGGAATCATGGAGATCTGCTTCAGCGGCAAAGGCTTTTATTTCGACATGATTGGCAATGTGAGCCTTCCCGGGCTTGATGCTTTTGCAAATGTTAACTTCGGATTCCTTACCGGATATTATCCTGAGTTGCCGCCATCTGTGCTTGCACGCCACAAAGACATTATGTTCTTGCTGGATGTGCCGGTTTACCTGAAAAATGATGGGATTGCCGGATTGTATTTCAATGCCAACATTGCCCCACCGATTGCCAACTGGAGCACCAGTGTTACCATTCCCGTTTTGCCTCCGATTACTGTTGGCGCAGGAGTTTCGGCCGGTGCCGATATGAATTTCATCATCAATTTTGGGAAACAAGATATGGTGATGGCCATTGATGCTGCGGCTTATGCCAAAGCCTGGGCAGGTGTGGATATTCTGGTTTGCGAGTTCTGTGTAGGTGCGCTCGCAAAGTTCACCGCAAATGGAACCATTAAAATTTCCGAACCTGCCAGCATCAGCGGCGGAGCATGTGCCTCGTTAACCATGTTTGGAAGCTTCTGTGGAGGCAGCCTCGACGTTACCGCCGGCGTTGATGCGCAATTCTCAACCGCCAACGGAGTCGATATTTCGCTGAAGTGGTCGCCTTGCGGTGATCCGGCAACAAAACAAGATATGTCATGCGAATTTTAAGTGCCCTTTTCTTACTGATTTTCACGGCTCTGCCTTACCTGGAATTTCAGGCACAAACCGTTCATTGCGGCGTTTCGCCGCTGGGTGTGGTGCTGCATTACGACGGCCCGATCCGCGATGTGCCCGTTGAGGTGTTTAAGAACGGAAAACCGCTCGGTAATCTTCGCTTGGAGAAGGGCAGGAAGTCCATCGAAAGCGCCCTGAAATCCTGGCAAGCGAAATTGCCGGGTTACCCCGAGGCCAACGATACGCTGCGCAAGTACTTGTTCCAGTCGATCGATAAGGCCACGCAAACAGAAGCCATCTACGGAAAATACTACCTCACGGTAAAGCTGGCAATTGGGCTCGCCATTGTAGATGAGTCGGGCAAGCCGGATGACCAATACACAGCCACGCTTGATGGGCAGAATGTTCCGGTAAGCTGGGAGCGCAAATCAGCCGCATTTGACGAACCGGCGCTAGCTCCGGGGCGCTACAAAAGTTGGTACGGCGATATTGAGTCGTCCTGGGGCATCAATCCGAAAAACGAACTGCTCTTCACACGCCTTTTCCGAAAGAGTCACGACAGTACCGATTTCAAACCGGTGAGAAATATCCTTTACACCATGACCCAAAAGGGCGATTCGGTGATGGTCATTGCCCGCGATACCCTCGTGCCAAACCTTTCTTATTACCAGTACAGCATGGTGGGTTTCGACTTCTACGGCAATGCCAGTAAGCCTTCGCCGGTGATGATGGCCGACAATCTCGACAATTCAACTTTGCCCGTTACACTGCACTTTTCGGCCAAAGAAAACGAAGCGAAAAACCAAATACACATCCGTTGGAAAATCAAACATGCCGAACGGGTGAAATCGTTGGTGCTGCAGCGAAGTAACTTTTCCGACCGGGAGTTTGAAACCATTTCTCAGCTCGGGCCCAGAGACACACTTTTCGTAGATGACGTGACCAATCCCATGGAAGCAGTGTATTACAAACTGCTGATTTACGACCTTAAAGGCCTGCTCGACAAAACACCGATGGTGCCCATGGTGAGCCACAGCAAGCCCGATGTGATGCCTCCGTCGTGGGTAGATGTGCAGTGGCAAAATGGCGCACCACAGCTTCAATGGATGATCAGCGACCGCTCAGCCCG
>CANHCM010000311.1 GCA_947459155.1 Bacteroidota bacterium
AAAGGCCTTGAGAGGTCGCCATCGCGCCGGGAAAGCTGCTGTAAAATTTTGGTAAATCCGGCTAAACGGAGCACTTGTTCCTCCGGAAGTTCGCTGTGTTCCAGCTCACGGATTAGCTGCTGGGCGCGGTTTCCGGCCAGGTCCCATTGCTCGAGTTCAGCCCTCAGAATCAGTTCAGAAAGCCCGATTTTTATGCGAAAGCTGGCATCTGTTTGTGGATAAGCCGGATGAATACTCAGGCGGCTGATGGCCTTCATGGCCTTGCGCGGGTCGCCATTGTTATGCAGGCACAAGGCCAGGTTGAGGTGCACCACCAAACTGTACATCGGGTGTTTTTCGAGTGCCGGATTGGCGATGGTTTCTTCGAGAATACGAATTGCCTCAGGCACATTGATCACGCTGTTTACATACACCATGGCGCTGTTGTAAAAGAGGAAGTATTTGTCGGCCAGAAAACCATCATATTCTTCCATAGCCCGTCGCAGTCGATCGGCAGCAAGCAGCGAGGTTTCGAGCTGTTCCGATTTAAACAAGGCATTGGTGAGCCAGGTAAGGAGCTTTAGCCGAACCTCATGGTTGTGTTTCCCAAACAGGTGGTCGGCCTCGGCCTGAGTTAGCGCCTTATCGAGGTATTCGGCCAGGGCGCCATAGGCGTGCTGCTGGAGGAGCACCTGCGAAACCCCTTCAATCAGCCTCAGCCGCAAAGTCGGGTTGCCTTTTAGTTCGGGATCCTGCAAATGCTTTTGGAGAACCTGCTCAAGGGTATGGCTCAGGGCCGTTTGCGCAAGTCCGGTTTGTTGGGTGATGGCCAATCGGTAGCCAAGTACGGTGAGGATTTCATCGAGCTCTTTCAGGGCCGAAAGTGTGCGTCTAACCTGACTGCGTTCTTCGATGAGAGCTTCGGGGTTGGCACCGGGAATGAACACCGCGGTCTTGATCATATCGGTGAGCACCATCTCCAACGAGTCTGTTACCTCTGCTTCTACCGCGGCCTTGTGTGCCCGCTTGAGATAGTCCCAACACACCGGATACTGCTGCTGTTGGAAGGCATAACGGGCGAGGCTCAGCAACTGTAGCACTTTGAGCTCCTCACGGCCAAATAAAAAGTCGTGGCGGCTTCGGTCGATGTAGTCGCGCAACCGCTTCTTGAGCTGATAAAATGCGTTGCGGTTGTCCTGACCGAAGAGTTTGCGTACCATCTTTTCTTCATCAGGTTCGGCATCGGAGGGCAAATCGCGAAGCATATCGAAGAGCAATTCTACCTTTCGGTCGCCCGAAGTTTGAATGCGGTGCAGGAAAATTTTGAAGCCTCGCACCTCTTCGCGCGACATTTGCCCGATAATCTGTCGTAATATTGGCATGTGAACCTGTAAGATGTGTTCAAAAATACGAACACCCTGCCAGTCGCCTTGTTTTACCTTTAAAAGAAAAAATGCTTAAAAATGTAATTTTCCTGATTTGCGCCCTGGCCACGAGCGTTCAGGGGCAGAATGTTGTTCGGGTTACCGGTCTGGTAGGCTTCGACGACCCCTCTCAGTACAGCTTCCTGGCGGGAACAACTTACGACCTTACAGCAACCATGGTTTTGGATGAGGGCGACGATGATTTTGAGGAAAACATCACCTTGCTTTACCTCACCGACAAAATGATCGACGAGGCCACGCCGCCGGCCACGCTGGTGCCCGAAGCCATCTATATTATGGATGTGGGTGTGCCACTGGATGTTCCCGTGCCGGATTTTGGGATTACCCCCTCAAACTTCAGGATAGGCGGAAACATTGTGGTCATCTGGCCTTCATATGCAGATCCCGCCATCGACAGCCTGGAGATCAATGTAAACGTAGCCGATACCTTAACCACCGGCTTCTCCGAAACCGTTTACAAACAGTGGATTCCACAGCTCAACCAAGGCAGCTTCCCGCTCGAAATGGCCCATCAGGCCGGAGCTTCAGCCTTCCGTGTTTACGACATCAGCGGCAAGCGCATCCCGGCGAACGCCGATAACCAAATCAGCCTCCGGGGTATGCCTTCAGGTTTATACCTGCTTTCCTTCCTCTATCAAGGACGAATGCACGTGTATAAGTGGATGTACACCTCAAACCCATAATCGAAAGGCCGGAAATTCTCCGGCTTTTTTTATGACCGAACTTGTAAGAAGCCGCTAAAGTGAATTACCCTCAGGCCATCAGCCCGATGCACCTTTGCCTCATCAAACTTTTAAAACACAACAAAATGAACAACACTTTTCTGATGAGCATGACCAGAGGGATTCTGGTGATCTCAGTGTGGACAATGATGGTATTCGGGTTGAGCTCTTGCTCTAAGGAGGAGTTACTCGACGACGACTTTAACGCAGCCTCCGCTTCCAATGCTAAAAATGGCAACCTGCAAAACATGAGCGGCCTGTATGGAAGCGACGACGACCAAAGCGACGACAACAGCAGCAACGACGATTCAAACGACAGCTCTGACGACAACAGCAACAACAGCTCTGATGACAACGGTACTGATGATTCTGGCAGCGACAGCTCAGACGACAACAGCAACGACAGCTCTGACGATAGCAGCAACGATAGTTCTGATGATAACAGCAACGACAGCAACGACGACGGTCAGGACTCTGACAGTGATGATGACAGCGATGGAGATGATGACAGCAACGATGATGATGGCGACGACGACGGAAGTGATGATTAAGCGCTGATGCTGTGATTCAGTAAAAAGCCCCTTCATTGGGGCTTTTTGCATTATGTTTGGCTTCAACGATTCTCAAAATTTACCCACCGAATTCAAGCCACGTTTTTTATCTTAATCCCATGAAAATCACCTACTACGGTCACTCTTGTTTTCTTTTTGAGCGAGGCCATGATGCCATTCTCTCCGACCCATTCATCCGCGGAAACGCTTTAGCCGCCCACATTGATGTGGCCTCCATTCGACCACAGGCCATCCTCATTTCTCACGGCCACGGCGATCACCTTGCCGATGCCCGCGAAATTGCACTGCAAGCCGACGCGACCATTTATTCGGCTTACGAAGTAGCCAATTGGCTCGGGGCGCAGCAAGCGAAAACGGTGGGCATGAATGCAGGCGGCCGCCATAAAAGCGAAAACTGGCATTTTAGCTTCACCCAGGCGCATCATTCCAGCTCATTGCCCGACGGCACGTATGGCGGATCTGCTTTGGGAGC
>CANHCM010000312.1 GCA_947459155.1 Bacteroidota bacterium
AACGGATGGCCCAACATTGTTGGTGTAGCAGGCGCTTGTAGTTCCACCCAGGATGCCGGCGGCGGAAACACGCCCGATCAGGTAGTATTTTACTTTCAGCAACAAACCGGCGCCGGGCTTTACGCCCATGTTACCCAGTATGAATGCTGGATAAACACCACCTACAACGTGTCGCAGGGCGGCAATTGTTGTGTAGAGCCCGCCAGTGCCTGCGTTCCTCCGCAGGTAGATCCGGGTAGCGACATCAGCATCTGCCCCGGACAAAATGCCAACCTCGGAGGCTCACCTACCGCAACCGGAGGCTCATCGAGCAATTACACTTACACCTGGTCGCCGGCCAGCGGCTTAAGCAATCCGGCCGCGGCCAATCCGGTGGCCTCACCCACTGCGAGCACAACTTACACCCTCACCGTGAGCAATGGCCCGAATTGTTCTACAACAGAAACGGTAAGTGTTACTGTGGATGACCAACCGACGCTCAATGTAACGTTCGACGAACCCGATTTGAACCTCTGTGCCGGCGAGAACGTGGTGCTCACCGCGCAACCCGGCTTCAGTAGCTATAGCTGGAGCAATGGTGCAACAGGACAAAGCATCACCGTTTCGCAAAATTTGCAGGTGAGCGTAAGTGCTTCAGGCGGAGCAGGCTGCGACGCCAGCTCCGAAACCCTTGTAATTACGGTTGACCCTGTTTTCAGTATCGACATCCTTCCTGAAGGGCCGCATAACATCTGCGCCGATAGCATTTTGGTGCTCACCGCCGAAGCCGGATTGAGTAATTATGTGTGGTCGAACAATACCCAGGGCAATACCCTGAGCGTGAGCCAAACAGGTGGCTATTCAGTGAGTGCTCAGAATGCCAATGGATGCACCGGTAGTTCTTCGGTGGTTCAGGTGAACTCCAATCCGCTTCCGGTGGCTTCATTCACCTACGAGCAGCTCAACGATATCGACTTCACCGTCCAGTTCACCTCCACCTCGCAGAATACCGGGGCCTGGTTTTGGGATTTCGGAAGCGGCAACACATCCGATGAGCAAAATCCAAGTTTCGATTTTCTATTTGATGACTTCTGGCCAGTGACCCTCATTGCGTATAATGTGTGTGGAAGCGATACGCTGATCACTGAAATCGAAGTGGTCAAAACCAGCATCAACGATCCATTGCTGGAGCAGCTCCAATACAGCATTCAGGCTGGAGAACTGCTAGTATTCGGGAATACCGCTAAGCCAACGAGCATACAGGTTGAAGTACTTTCGATTCATGGACAGCTTTTATCGAAAGCCCAGTGGAAAGCTGCCGGAAATTGGTCGCAAAGCCTGGCTTTACCCGAGGTTCAAGGACTTTACTTAGTGCGCCTTCAAACTGATCTTGGCAGCCGAACTTTGCGTTTGATCAGCAAACCCTGATGAAGGTCAATCAAAATCCACCCTGGCTAATCTGGTTGAAGAAACTGGGCTGGGCTGGATTTTTATTCTTTCTGCTCAAGGGCCTGGTTTGGGTGGCCATTTTTGCCGGAGTGTGGAAGTGCAATCATTAACGCCGGGCATTTCAGCTTAAACACAACTGCCCCATTCAATACAAAACCAATCGGCGCGAATTGCTGAGGGGTATCTACAAAAAAACCGAAAGCCCCTTACGGAGCTTTCGGTTGTCAAACAAACTATGAATACACGCCCTACCCGCTGTTATTGTCCCTGTCCCAGCGAGTAAGCTTCTTTTCCGTCGAAACGATACAGGTTTTCGATTTTGATGAATTCGATACCTGCTTCGTGCAAACGGGTTATGAGGTTGAGTAAATCGGCATTGTTAATGGGTGTTCCGGCTTCTGGCTTGAAGCGCAAACGCCAGTGGTCGGTGCAGAAGGTTTCAGGGAAACCAGTAGGCCATACCACGATACCACGGTTTGAAATCATGCTCAGTTTGAGCTTACCGCCATCCACTGCGCTCACTTTCTCGCCCAGTTCGTTGGGGTTTGTTCCTCTCCAATGCATGAAAACGTCGGCACCTACAAGCTCTTTTTGAGCTGCCGGCTTGCGCTCAGGCATTTTGAGGTTCAAGCTACCGGCACTGCTGTAAGCCACAGCTTTGAGGTTTGTTGGTTGTTGGCCTAAACGAGCGATTACGGCATCAGCAAACTCGCTGGTACCCACTTTCTCGCGGCTAACGCCTTCGCGGAAGATGTCATAAGTATGGATGCCATCCTCGAGGGTCTTCAACCAGGCATTTTGGATTTTCGAAGCAACATCAGACTGGCCGATGTGCACCAACATTTGAATGGCTCCCTGAAGCAAACCACTTGGATTGGCTACATTCTGCCCGGCGCGTCGTGGAGCAGAACCGTGAATGGCTTCGAACATCGAAACCTCAGCACCGATGTTGGCACTTCCGGCCAAACCTACCGATCCGGCAATCTGCGCAGCTACGTCAGACAATACGTCGCCGTAAAGGTTCAGCGTAACAATTACATCGAATGCTTCAGGTGTATCGGCCAATTTAGCCGCTCCGATATCGATGATCCAGTGCTCTTGCTCGATGTCTGGATATTCAGCTCCAATTTCGTCAAACACCTTGTGGAACAAACCATCGGTTTGCTTCATGATGTTGTCTTTGGTGAAGCAGGTTACTTTTTTACGACCGTACTGACGGGCGTATTCAAAAGCATAGCGTACAATGCGCTCGCAACCCGGACGACTCACCAATTTCAAGCACTGTACAACCTCATCGGTTTGCTGATGCTCAATACCGGCATACAAGTCTTCTTCGTTTTCGCGAATGATTACCACATCCATTCCGGCATGCTTGGTATCCACAAAAGGATGATAAGCAATAGACGGACGTACGTTGGCGTAAAGGCCAAGCATTTTGCGGGTAGTTACGTTCAGCGACTTGTACCCACCACCCTGTGGAGTTGTAATTGGAGCTTTGAGAAATACTTTGGTTCTGCGGATTGAATCCCAGGCGCTTTTGTCGATACCTGAGGTATTTCCGCTAAGGTACACCTTCTCACCGACCTCGATTGTTTCGGTTTTAATTCGGGCGCCGGCAGCCTCGAGAATTCGGAGGGTAGCATCCATGATTTCAGGTCCGATACCATCGCCATAGGCTACGGTTACGGGAACAGCTGTTGCCGTGTGGCCTGCTGTTGTTGGAATTGATTCGGTTTGTTCCATCGCAAATCGTTAAA
>CANHCM010000313.1 GCA_947459155.1 Bacteroidota bacterium
ACTGTACGGTGTAGTTCAATCTCCGACTAAATCAGGCAATTACCAACAACCTGCTGTTAAGCAAGAAAATCAGCTTGCAAGCCAGGCCTTCACGACAACATCGCCCGCATTGCTCAGAACCGACTCTGGATGATACTGCACTCCCCAAATCGGTAAGTTATGTTGACGCATACTTAGAATTTGACCTTGCTCATCCTCTGCAGTAATCACCCAGCCTTCACCCGGAAAAGCCGGATCTACCGTCCATGAATGATAACTTCCGGCTTGAAAGTCGCCCGACAGGCCTTCATACATGGGTTTGTGCTCCAAAATAACAGCCTTGCGCGAAATGCCATGATATACGCGGTTAAGCTGCAACAAATGCCCACCGCTGTGCAAACTCAGGGCTTGATGCCCCAGGCAAACACCCAAGATTGGCATCCGGCCCCAGGCCAAATCAATCACTTCCATCAAGCGCCCGGCCTCCTCAGGTAAACCCGGCCCCGGCGAAATCACCAAACGATCGAAACTCAGCACAACCGAGGCCTCTGGCATTGTGTTTCGCAACACCACAGGCTTGCGCCCACTGAGCGTGTAAAGCTGATGGTAAAGGTTGTAGGTGAACGAATCGTAGTTGTCCAGCAACAGAATCGATGGTGCCTTTGAATTCAACATTGCCGGTTAGAAAATTATTCCGCAATTTTACGAAGTGTCGGCCTTGCCTCTACCACTTCTGATTTGTTGCCTTCTATTCTTCGCGCAAAGCGCTGATGGCCAGGCGCCTCTGAAAATTCGCCCTTTGGTTGGCGCAGAGGCCCATTTTCGCAGTTTTCGGGGCGACCAGCTCCGAAGTCCGCTTTCTGATGCCAAACCTTTCTTCGGAGCCAGTCTGGGTTTGGCAGCTGGTCAGTTCGATGTATTCGCCCGCTACAGCGCAGGCCGCCTCTCAGCCCTCTCACGCGAATTGCCAAACCCCGAGAACTTTAACGCTCAATTGCAACTGTTCGATGTTTCGGTGCGTTACCACCCATTTAGAGGAAACGACCTAAGCCCATTCGTACAAGCGGGCCTCGGAAACACCTGGTTTTCCTCATACACCAATCTCAAAGACAATCTCGGAAACCTCTATTATTACTGGAGTGATGGCAGCATCCGTAACATGCCCGAATCGGAATTCAACGCCGTAGCCGCCAAGCCCATCACCCTCGATAATTCCTTCGAAAGCCCACTGGCGCTTCAGCAACGAAGCCTTTACATTCCCATTTTAGCCGGTTTGGAGTTCCCCGTCGGAAAATCTGTTCGCTTCAGCGTGGCAGCCGAATTTCTGCTTCTCCAGTCCGACAACATGGACCGCAACACTTCCACCTCGGGCTGGGACCAACTCAGGGGCGTGCATACCTCCATCAGCTGGAGCCCCGACTTACGCAAGCGAAATCAACGTCCGGCCAAGGCAAAAAAGCCGGTAAAACCTACAGTTGTGGTCGACTACAGCGATGTCGATTTTAAAGCCTTGCTCCAAAGCGACGAAGACAGCGACGGGGTAAACGACCTCAAAGACTTGTGCTACGAAACACCGAAAGGGCTGCGGGTCGATGAACATGGATGTCCCGGCGACCTCGACAATGACGGCATTCCCGACGAACTCGACGCAGAACCGAACACTCCGGCCATGGCGCCCATCGATGCCACAGGAAAGGCACTGAGCGACGAGGAAATTCAAAGACGGTACAACGATTCTATCAGCTATCATGTTCGGGTACTGAGGAAAATCCATAAGCCATCACGCCCCTACCCTGTTCGAAAATTCATTCCTGAATCGAACTACAGAAAGTACCTCGAATTGCTCGAAGAAAATCCGCACTGGAGGATTCAGGAAAGATTAGAGCCCCGACAGCTACCTGCTGAGCTGAAAGCCATCGACACCAACCGCGACCTTGTGCTGAGCCTCGCCGAACTCGAAGATGCTGCGCATAAGCTGTTCGATGGAAAAATGCCTGAACTAAACCCCGAAATCCTACGACAGGCCATCCGCTATGCTTTTGAAAACCCATAAGTGTTTCGCTCTCGCTGCTGTTGTTATGCTGTTTGGTCTGCAATTAAGCGCGCAGGCCGAAGTAAAGCTCAAAAGCAACAGCTACGGCCGCCCGGGTTATGGCGCCTCGATGACAGTGCAGGTTATTGGAAAAGAAATCTTCGGGCCTGTTCGCTTCGTTCAAGAACTACCACCGGGTTGGAATGCCAAATCGCTCGAAAAAAAACAAACCGGGAAACTCAGCCAACAGGGCAATCTGCTCCGTTTGCTTTGGTTGGAAAAGCCAGTAGTCGATACTTTGAGTTTTACCTACGAATTGAATATTCCTGAATCGGAAAAAGTGGGCTATGTAAGCCTTACCGGCAAACTGGAATACTTCGATGGACAAGGAAACAAGAGAAGCCTAAAATGCGAACCTACGCAGCTCCGCATAATTCCCTACTTTTCGAGGTATCAGTAAGCGCCGTTTCTACGGCGGAGGAACCACTCGAGTCCTAGCAAAGCCACCAGTAAAAAGAAAATCCAGCGCAGGCGAACCAGCTCCTCCAAACGGGTTTCGCTGTGCGATACCGGCTTGAGGTCTTCCCGCTTCTTGAGCAAATCGGGCAGCGATTGCAAGGCCTCAGGCATGATCATCTGCCCGCCGCTGCGCTCTGCCCAGGTTCTCAACAAGTTATGATCGGCCGTCGATTGTGTGAGCTCGGCTACCACAGGCTTCACCACAAAACGCCCTTCGGCTGTGTATTGCTTCCCGCCTAAGCTTGCAACCGCTTCGTAACGGTAGTCGCCGGCCGCAAACATGCCCGCATTCAAACGGTAAGCAGTAGCAGTGCGCGAGAACGTGAAAGGGTACTTCTGCCCTTTGCTGTTTATCACCGTTAGATTGACATCGGGCGAGTTGACCAACTCATACGCCGCGTTGTAAACCTCGGCTTCAAAGGTAACAGGCTCGTTTTCGTTGAAGGTATTCCGCGTAACAATGCGCAGGTTTCGACGCTCCGTCCGAACACTCATGTATTGCACAATACGCGACAAAAAAGCATCAAACAGCGAATGACTTTGCTTCTCGGCAAACGACTGCAATCGCCACCGCCAAATGCCTTCACCCACGATTACGGCCTTTTTCTGATCTACCGCATTGCTAAAGGCAATCATCGG
>CANHCM010000314.1 GCA_947459155.1 Bacteroidota bacterium
GCAACGTGAACAACGACGATGCGGCGGTTTGGGATCTCGGCCAGGGTCAGTTGCTGTTGAGTACTACCGATTTTTTCCTGCCTGTGGTCGATGATGCGTTCGACTTTGGCCGCATTTCGGCCGTGAATGCACTGAGCGACATCTACGCGATGGGCGGAAAACCGGCCTTTGCCCTGGCCATTTTGGGTTGGCCTGTTGAGAAGCTTGGCGCTGAGCTGGCTTCCATCGTTTTGAGCGGTGCCAGCAAGGCCTGCGCGGAAGCCGGAATTCCTTTAGCCGGCGGACATACCATTGATGCCACGGAGCCCTTTTTTGGTTTGGCAGTGAATGGCTTTTGCGAATCGAAACACCTGAAAACCAATGGAGGAGCCCAAAGTGGCGATTCTTTGTACTTGAGTAAACCCTTGGGTGTGGGTATGGTTAATGCGGCTTTGAAGCGCGGAATCTTGCCCGGTGCTGAATTGTTCGAAAAGGCACTTGCATCGATGCTCAAGCTGAATCGGGTAGGGGAGAATTTAGGTCGGGTGGAAGGTGTACACGCCATGACCGATGTGACCGGTTTTGGATTGGCGGGCCACCTGTTTGAGATTTGTAAAAGCTCGGGGCTTCAGGCAAGGTTGAATTTGGCTTCGGTTCCAAGGCTGGAAGGACTGGAGGCGCTGATGAAACTTTATGTTTTTCCCGATATGACCACCCGAAACTTTAATGCTTTTAAGGAATCCATGAGTGACTTGAGTGCAGAGGCCTTAATGCTGCTGTGCGATCCTCAAACCAGCGGTGGATTGCTCATTGCTGCTGCTCCCGAAGCGGCTTCGGAGGTGGAAGAAATCCTGCGTTTAGAGGATTGTTGCATAAATCCTATCGGAACATTGCTTTCTGGTTCAGAACCCTATATTTTTGTCGAATGAGGCTGGAATTTCTATATCGTTTAGGGTTGATGATGTTGGTCATCCTGCCTTTGGCCGGGAAGGCCCAATTTTTTAACCCCAATGTTTGTCAGGACACCCTGATGATCACCAACAACCCCTGTTTTGGAACCATTTATCAGCCTGTTTGTGGTTGCGATGGCATTACGTACCGCAACGAGTGTTTGGCTTATGCGCAGGGGCTTTTGAACTTCAACCAGGGACCTTGTGAGTTCATGGATTTCGACTTTACGCCAAACCCTGTGGCTACTGCCGGTGAACTCAAGTTGAAGGTGATTTGCAAGGATGTGGCCGACATCAATGTTTGGATTTTCGATTCCTTCTTTCGGCAGCGATATTATCAGGTTTCGCGGCAGTTTATGGACATAGAGCTTTACCCCGACGTGCGTGGCTGGGGCAACGGGGTTTACTTTGTTGTTGTGGAGGCCGCCGGAACGGTAAAAGTGAAGCGACTCCTGGTTAACCAGATTAATCCTTAACCTTTTTCCTGGGTGCATAGGGCCTACTGAAAAAGTCAGAAATGCATCAGATGCAAGGCGACAAGGCGAAGCTGTATACGAATACTGCGAGCCGCGGGCAACGAATCAGATGATGTGTTTCTGGCTAACGAAATGTTTAAGAGTTTGGAAGATTATCTGCACAGGAATCGAGAAAACAGCGGTAAAAACCTTGCACTTAATTCGGTTCAAACAGTTGCTAAACCGCTTGCAATAAACTCATTGAGTGTTTTTCAGTAGGCCCTACTTAGCCCGGTATCAATCTCTTCCAGGCTTCCGGAAGAAACGCAATTAAGTCGCCGGCTTTTAAGGCATTTTCGCTGAGCGCAGCGGCGGCCAAATCGCCCGCTAAACCATGCAGGTAAACCCCAATGATGGCGGCATCGCGACTGCTGTAGCCTTGGGCGGCAAGTCCGGTGAGCAGCCCTGTGAGCACGTCGCCGGAGCCCGCTGTGGCCATGCCCGGGTTGCCGGTACTGTTAAAGAACAGACTTCCATCGGGGCAAACCACGGACGAATAAGCGCCTTTGAGAACGATGGTCGCTCCCGTTTTTTGGCTGAGTTCGATTGCTGAACACAGGCGATCCCAGCCTTTGCTGTGTTTCTCGGTGAGTCGGTCGAATTCGCCCGGGTGAGGGGTTAACAGCGTTTGTGAAGGAAGAAAGGCCATCCATGTTTTGTGCTCCGCCAGAATGTTGAGCGCATCGGCATCGAGCACCAGGGGCTGGTTGGCATTTTGGATGAGCAGCTTCAGGAGGCTTGCCGTTTCGTGGGCGGTGCCGCTGCCCGGACCAAAACCCACGGACTGGAAGCTTTCGGTGTTGAGGGTTCCGCCAGGAAAATGTGGATATCCAGAGCGGATGGTTTGTGCCTCAGGAGCCAAAACCTGCAAGCTGCGTTCAGCATCGGGCGTGCAGTAGGCCCAGGTGAGCCCGACGCCGGAACGCAGGCACGACTCAACAGCCAGTGTAAGTGCGCCGGTTTTGCCATCAGCACCGCCAACCAATAAAGCCCTACCCATGCTGCCTTTGTGCGCAAACCGCGAGGGCTTTCTGAGCAGTTGTCGAACCTCTTTGAGGCTCACGAAGTGTGCATTTTGAAGCTGAAGTGGCTCTTGGTTGATGGCATCCGCTTCAAAATCAGGAAGTTGAAGACCGATGTCGAGGAGCTCCCAACGACCGAGGTACTGCTCATTTTCGGCAAAGAAAAATTGTAATCGAGGGCGTTGGAAGCACAAGGTTAAATCGGCCTGAAAGGCAAAGGATACAGGCACTTCGCCGGAAAAACCAGAGGGCAGATCGATGCTTAATTTTAAGCAATCGCGGCGAGCGGAGGCCGCTTCGATCAAGCCTTCTATTTCGGGACGCAAGGGCGCTGTAAATCCGGAGCCCAGCAAAGCATCTACGATAAGTGAGCCCGGGGCAATGGCCGCAATCGCGGTAGCTTCGGCCTTTTCCGGATTAAGGTTGATTTCGCGCAATCGTTGTTGATTGAGCTGATTGTCGTTCGAATAACGTTCTGCTTCTACGAGCAAAACCCGCACACTCGAACCATTTTGGTGGAGTAATCGCGCCAGGGCCAAACCATCGCCGCCATTGTTTCCGGCGCCGCAAATCACCACGATTTCATGGGCCAAAGGCAGGTGGTTCTGCATCCATTGGTAACAGGACTTGGCCGCTCTTTCCATCAGTTCGACCGATGTAATTCCTTCCTGTTCAATGGTATACTGGTCGCAAAGTCTA
>CANHCM010000315.1 GCA_947459155.1 Bacteroidota bacterium
GATTATAATCGCCTTAATGCCGACACCACCTTAACCAGGCCTGAATTTCAGGATGTCGCAGCATCGGCGGGTATTGAGTTTTTTCTGGCCGAATGGGATCCTCAAGGTAATCCAACCAATGGAATTACGCGAACCGAAACCAATCAGGCAACATTTATCAATCTCCAACTTGATTTGAATCGCATGAAACGTGCTTCTACAGGGGGCGTCGACGCATGGGACGTGAATCAGTACCTCAATATCTGGGTTTGTAATCTGGCTTTGCCAATCATCAATACACCGTTTATTTTGGGTTTTGCAACACCACCCGATGGAGCGCCCAACTGGCCTGATGGCTCCGCTGCGGAGCAACCGGAATACGATGGAGTTGTGCTGCACTACGAAGTTGTTGGAAGCAATCCAGATGCAAGTGGAGCCCTTGCCACGGTGAACAGAGGTCGAACAGCGGTTCACGAAGTTGGTCATTATTTAGGGCTTCGCCATATTTGGGGTGATGGCCAGGGTGGCGATGGTTGCAGTGTGGATGATGGCCTTAGCGATACGCCGAATGCCGCCGAAGCTCAGCAACAAACCTGCAATTACAACACAAATACCTGCGATGAGGGCCCGGGCGATTTGCCCGATATGCTCGAAAATTATATGGATTATTCTGATGAGAACTGCATGAATATGTTCACCCAGCAGCAGGTGAATGCCATGCGGTTTGTGATTGAAAATTTCCGTCAGAGTCTTCTAACTTCCTCACAATCAGTAGCTCAGAAAACCGATAAGTTGAGTGTTTTCCCCAACCCTTCCTCCGGTCTTATTCAGTTTCAAGGGCCATCTGATTTGAGTAACATTCGCTGTTGCATCTACAATTCTTTAGGTCAGGTCGTTTTAATTCAAACGCTCAACAGTTCTGAGTCGCTTTCTGTTGAACACCTTCAGCATGGAATCTACTTTGCCACGCTCGAACACCCTCGTTTTCGGGCCACTTGCTCTTTTGTAAAAACCAACAATCCCTAATGGATGTGTTGACAAGTTTTTCTTCATAGATGTAAATCACTGCTATCCTGAGTTTTTCTTTGTAACTCGACTGCGCATAATTGGCTTTGCGAATGATTTTTTTATCTGAGCAATCTGTTTATTTTTGCCCGTCGCCTTAAACCACACAGTATGAAACGAAGCTTTTACGTGGCTTTATTTTCTGTTCTCACCACATTGTTGCCAACAACGCTTGTTTTGGCAGAGTCTGGAGTTTCGGAAGCCAATCTCTCTGCACCGGTAAATGTTGCCGGCCAGGCTGTTATTTCAACCTTGCCTGTGTCTTCGCTGAGCCTTTGTCAAGGCTCTGCCATCGTAGTGCAATTCAATGCTACTGGCGCTACTTTCTCATCTTCCAACGTGTTTACAGCGGAGTTATCGGATGAGAATGGCAGTTTCGCAGCACCAACAAGCATTGGAAATATTGTATTGGGTGGTAGTCCGCTACCCGCCAATACATATATATTTGGTGTAATTCCCGGATCAATCCCGGCTGGTGCAGGTTATCGTATCCGTGTGGTTTCTTCAGAGTTTCCTGCGATTCCATCATTAGACAACGGAGCAGACATCGCTATCGGTAGCGGGTTCGCACCTTCGATTCCTAGTGTTACCGTAAATGGTCCAACCGATTTCTGCTTTGGTTCTGCGACAACCTTCCTCACTTCTTCGGTGCCGAGTGGCAACCTTTGGTTTCCGGGAGGAACAAACATCAACCCATTCATTGGTGTAACTTCATCAGGATGTTACTACACGCAAGTTGCCAACGGCTCTGGATGTACCACATCTTCCGTTCCGATTTGCATCAATGTAAACACGCCCATCTTTACGTTCCTCGCTTACTTCGAGAACGGAAACATCGCCTCCACCGCCGATACTACAATTACAGTATGCCAAGGCGATTCTGCCGAAATTGGTATTCTCATCGAAGGTGGTGTAGCTCCTTTCGATATCAGTTACACACCTGATGGCTTTAACATCGTAACCGTGAATGATGTTGGAGTACCGTCCAATAGTCCAAATACATTTCAATACACCTTCTTTACCTCCACAGCCGGTATTTATCAAACAATTGGTGTAACAGATAATTTCCCAACCAATTGCGGTTCTAACGGTAGTTCAGGAACGGTAATCGTACAGCTTGCCCCTCCACCGGTAACCAGTTTTAGCTACGAGCCATTCTGCGGAACAAGTTCAGGTGTTCCTGTATTGGCTAACGGTTTCTTAGGTGGTGGTGTATTTTCATTTGCTACCCCTCCGGGTGATGGCGCTACGATTAACCCAACCACCGGCGTTCTCTCCAATACAGTAATCGGCGCCACTTACACTGTGCAGTATACGGTTCAAGGGCCTAATTGTGAGTCTTCTTCTACCACAACCGTTACTGTAGATGATACAGACGTAGTTGAGTTTTCCATCGAGCCCTTCTGTTCAGGAAGTCCATCCGATCTGCCAGAAACAGTTCCTGGATTTGCCGGTGGAGGCACTTACGCATTCACCACCATTCCGAGCGATGGTGCGGTGATCAACCCTGTTACAGGTGTAATCACTAACGCTTCCCCTTCTGTAACATACAGTGTAACTTACACTTCACCAGCAGGAGTCTGTCAGAATTCATTTACCGCTACAGTTTCCACTTTAGAATCTCCAGAGGTAACGGCTGTTGTGGTAAACACCGAATGCGGAGAATCTTCCGGTTCAATCGATGTAACTATTAGCTCAGGACAAACACCATACACCTTCAGCTGGTCTAACGGTGCGACTACTGAAGATATCTCAGGTTTGGCAGCTGGTCCTTACACACTCACTGTTACCGATGCCCAAGGGTGTTCTGTAGATTCCACCATTTCTATTATCAATGACAATCAACCTGAATTGGTATTCAATGTCGATAACGCTTCTTGCGGTGGTCAGAATGGTAGCATTACCTTAACCATAAACAATGGAGTTGGGCCTTTCGATATTGTTTGGACGCCCAGCGGATCTGGCTTGCAACTGAACAACCTTGCCCCGGGTACTTACGACGTAACTGTAGTAGACAACGGTACGACTTGCGAAGTGAGTGGCTCCGCTACCATTACTCAGGAAGGTGCTCCTCAGGC
>CANHCM010000316.1 GCA_947459155.1 Bacteroidota bacterium
CGGTAAAATTTTCGGTGGCGGTCAGCCAAGAAACGATGCCAAAGCCCTGTTGTACAGCGTCGACGCTCAAACCGGAGCATACACGCTCATCGCCGATGATGCAACCGACTCGATTGGCCGCTACTTTTTCGGAAATCTAAGTGCTGGAACGTATGCCGTGAAGGGCAGAATTCAACCCAACTCCATCGATTTCAGCAACTTTTCTCCGACCTGGTACACCAACGCTTTGTATTGGGAAAATGCAAGCATGATAAGCTTACAGACTTCGGGCGACGAATACAACATCACCCTTTTCGCGACCGAAAACACGGGTGGTCCGGGAGAAGTGAACGGAAATGTGGATGAGGGCCCGGGACGCTACGCCGACCCACAGATTAGCGGTGTGGCTTCCAGTGGTCCGGCCGCGTTCGCGGATGTCCTCATCACCAGCCTCAGCGGCGAGGCCCGTCGCTGGACAAAAACCGACGCCAACGGCAACTACAGCGTAACAGGCCTCGACTACGGAACCTATTTGCTTTTCGCGGATGTGGCCGGTTTGATGGCCATTCCGGTGGAATTTACCATCTCGGAACAAGTCCCTCAAAGCACGGTAAACTTCGTGTTGGGCGATGTAATCACCTCGCTTGATGCAAGCAAAAACGCCACGATTGTATATCCAAACCCTTCATCAGATGGATTTTGCGCGCTTTCGGGATTACCCGCAGGAAAATACCTGGCTGAGGTGTACTCGTTGGAAGGTTCAAAGCATCGGATATCAACCGAAATCAATAATTCCGGAACGGCAATCCTCGATTTAAGGCATCTTGCTCCCGGAATTTATTGGATTAAGTTTACAGGAGCCAAAGGCTTTTCAAGCATTCATCGCTGGATTAGAAAATAGAGGTTTAATTCTTGTTAAGCCTCTATTTTGATAGTTTCCCTGAAATCCGGGGCGACAGATTTTTTACCTTCAAAAACCAATAAACATGAAAATCATTTCTCACATTGGAGTGCTATGTCTTGCACTTCTGTTCACAACAGTCAAAGCGCAGGAAGTTACGCTTGAAACACCCGGCGCCAGAGGCTTTTCGGGTATCAGATCGCTCAATGGATCGGTCGCATTTACGACCTGGTTTGGCGAAAAAACCGAAACCAAAGGCATGGCGAATTTTGTACTTAAACTTTGGAATGCCGAATTAGAGGAAATTAAATCGACCGAAGTCGAAGTCAGCAAATTTTCCGAGCTCGCTTCCTCTGCATTTACGGGTAAATACTTCTTGTTCGTATTTGTAGATGCCATGAAAAAGAACAGGACCATGGTCACCTTCACGGCCGAAGGCGATTTGGTAGAGAAAAAAGTGGAAGAAGACGTTCGCCGCGCTTTATTGACCGCAGAGAACTTCCCAATCATACACGTGCTGAACGATGAAGAGTTCGTCCTGATTCGACCGATGAAAGAGAAGAAATTCGGCTTTGAGGTTGAGCGCCTCGACAAATCGCTGGAATCAAAGTGGCTTCAATCGTTTATTCCTGAAGAAGGCGTTTGGAAAGCACAGGATGCCATCGTGAAAAACGACAAAATATTTATTCTCCGTGAACAAAATCCCAACCGCAGCTCTGATGTGTTTTTATTCTCGATAATTGCCCTGAATGTTCAGGACGGCAGCACGCAATACAGCACCGATTTAGCCGATGCCGAAGACGGTGGAGCACCCGCATTTATTCGCCTTGGCAGTCAGGGTGAAATTGCAACCGGCGGACCTTATTTCAAAAAAGGGAAATACGATGATAAAAATTCGGATGGATTATTCTTCTGCATTTTACAGCCTGATGGAAGCATTCGTAAGATGACCAAGAAAAGCTGGGACAGCATGAAAGATCAAATTTCCGGTGAATTCTCCTCCGCACTTTTGGGTGGTAAAACCAAAATAATGGTCGAAGATGTAATCCGAAAATTGGACGGCAATTATTTAATCATCGCAGAACAATTTAAAAAGGCCAACAATGCCAATTTAACCGGCTCAGGTGCCGGGGCAGTGCTTGGTGGTGGCGGAGGCTCATCGGCTGCCGGCCCTGAAGTAGGATTTACCGTGCTCGATTTTGTGTTTTTTGAATTCAATGCCTCCGGGGATTTTACAGGCATTCAGGTGGTTGAAAAAACCAATAAAGAAGCCCGCGTAAGTGGAAGTGTAGCGAATGATAAAGGCCTTGCCATTGCCAATTACATGTATAGCCGTGGATTCTTCTGCTATCGCGAAACCATTGAGCACAACGGAAAACAAATCATCGTTTACCGTAACGACGACGGATTTAAGTCAAAAGCCTACTTCTTGCCCATCGGGGAAACCTCTACAGCCTCAATTCCCAGTATTGATATGGACCGTTGGGTGAGTGAAAACCTGAATAAACTCGGAAAATTTGCAAAAGCAACCGGAGGCGGACAATACTCCTTCAATTCCGACAACACAAACGACACCTATGCGCTTTACAAGGGCATTCAGTCGTTCAAAAAAGGGCACATGCTGCTGCACGACTACAATCTGAAAGGGCTGAAAATCTGGTTAGAACCGATTCCGGGACAATAGTCATTCGGCTTGAAGTACTTAAAATACGCAGGCACAGAAATATTTTTCTTCCTTGAATCTGAATCGCCCGGAAAGCCATTTTCGGGCGATTCTTTTTTTTTCGCAAGCCCGGCCCTATTTTAGGGCCTACTGAAAAAGTCAGAAATGCATCAGATGCGAGGCGACAAGGCGAAGCTGTATACGAATACCGCGAGCCGCGGGCAACGAAGCAGATGATGTATTTCCGGCTAACGAAATAATTTTGATTTTAAAAGATCATCTGTATTGGAATTGAAAAAACAGGGCTCAAAACATTGCACTAAAATCGGATTAATCAGTTGCTAAAACGCTAACAATAAACTCATTAAGTGTTTTTCAGTAGGCCCTATTTTAGTTTAACTGAAAAGCTTAGACACAAAGAAAACAATCAAACATTATCTTCGCCCAATGCAAATCGCACGTCTTTGGGGCTTATCGTTGCTGGGTGGCGTTCTGTTGGCCGCGGGCTGGCCCGAA
>CANHCM010000317.1 GCA_947459155.1 Bacteroidota bacterium
GAAACGGCACCCAGCTCGAATGCGTGAATTGCACGGCCTGCATTGATGCCTGCGATCATATTATGGATGAAGTGGGCAAACCCAAAGGCCTGATTCGCTACGCCTCAGAAAACAGCATTGCCAAAGGGCTTAAAACCGGAATTACACCCCGAATCATTGGCTACTCCTCCGTATTGCTGCTCCTGGTTTCGGGTTTGGCTTACGGAATATCATCGCGCAGCCAAATCGAAACCACCATCCTGAGAGCTCCGGGCATTTTGTTTCAGGAGGTAGGGCGCGACAGCATCTCTAACCTATACAACTTTAAGATCGTCAATAAAACGCGGGAACAGTTTCCCATCGAGCTAACGCTACGCTCACACCCCGGGAAAATCCGCATGGTAGGGAAGGGTTCCTCTTTGGTTTTGGATGAAGCCGGAATCTCCGAAGGAACCTTTTTCCTTACCCTTCCGCGGAGCGCACTAAAAGCGAGAAAGACAAAAATCGAGTTCTCCGTTGCCGCCGAAGGCCGAGTGCTGGAAACCTATTCTTCGAACTTCCTCGGGCCCGCGCAATAACCAATACTCACCCACCCAACCCAACCCACCATGATAACCCGTATAAAATGGAACTGGGGCACCGGAATCGCCCTCGTTTACTCAACCTTCGCTATCGCCATCATTGGCTTTGTAGTGCACAGCTTTAAGCAAAGCATCGATTTGGTTACGCCCGATTATTATGCGAAAGAGCTGATTTTCCAGGAACAAATTGAAAAAGTACAGCGCACCCGGGCCCTAAGTAGTCCTTTGGTGTGGGAGCAAAAAGCCGATTTACTGAGCTTTCAGTTTCCTGCAATTCCGGGGGCTTCCGGCTATGCTGCCGAGGTACAGTTTTTTAATCCGGTCAATGCAGCGCTCGACCATCAAATTCAGGTGCAGGCCAATTCTACCGGCATTGCCTGGCTGTCGCTTTCAAGGCTCAAAACCGGTCGCTACACCATGAAGGTTAACTGGAAAGCCAACGAAACAGCGTATTACAACGAAGGCATCATTGTTATTCCCTGAAACCATGCAAGCGCTTGTGGCCGCCTTGAGTTTAGGCTTTCTGAGCAGTTTACATTGTGTAGGCATGTGCGGACCCATTGCCCTGGCACTGCCCTTAAACCGCAGCAGCAAGCTCAGCCTGTTAAGCGGCATTCTTCTTTATAACCTTGGCCGCAGCCTCAGTTATGCCTTTTTAGGCGGATTGCTGGGCTTAGCCGGCATGGGTTTGTTACTGTCGGGCTACCAACAGGCCCTTTCGGTAAGCATGGGTATTCTGTTGCTTTTGGGATTACTCTATTTGCGTTTCCGCAGTCGTCTTCCACAATTTCAAAATCGTTTCAGCCGCAGTTTGAAATCGGCATTTGCACACTGGTTTGGGCGAAAAGACCCGGCAGCCTTGTGGATGATTGGTCTGTTAAATGGCCTCTTGCCCTGCGGGATGGTTTATATAGCCCTGGCGGGAGCTACCGTTTCAGGCACTTTTAAGGAGGGAGCACTCTTCATGGCCGCGTTCGGGTTGGGTACTTTGCCGGCCATGTTGAGTGTTTCCCTTTTTTCCGGAATTTCTCTTAGCATTCGCAAAAAACTGAGCACCCTCTCTCCTACCCTCACGCTTACTGTTGCGGTGCTCCTCATTCTTCGCGGCTTGTCGCTCGGAATCCCCTACGTGAGTCCCAAACAACCGCAACTCAGCAATCCGCAAACTACCGGTTGCCACACCGTACCGCAGGGAATTGCCTGCCCCGTACCCAACAAAACAACACAGCCATGAGCTCCGAATTGATTCGCAAATACGCCGTGGCCGGACCACGTTACACTTCATACCCAACAGTGCCGTACTGGGACGAACAAAAACCCGGAAACTCAGAATGGCTCGATCGGGTAAAGCATACATTCTTTCATACCCACGAGCAAAAAGGCATCAGCCTCTACATTCACCTGCCCTTTTGTGAGAGCCTCTGTACCTATTGTGGATGCAATACCCGTATTACCAAAAATCACGCGGTTGAAGCCCCGTATATTCAGTCTATTCTGAAAGAATGGAGCCTTTATCGCGATGCGCTGGAGGTAAGCCCGCGAATTGCTGAAATACACCTCGGCGGAGGAACGCCCACATTTTTCAGTCCGCGAAACTTATATCGCCTTATCGAAGCCATCCTTTCCAGCGCTACACTGATGCCCGGTGCGGAACTGAGCTTCGAAGGACACCCGGCCAATACCACCGAAGAACACCTCGCTTTACTGGCCGAACTGGGATTCAACCGGGTGAGCTATGGTATTCAGGATTTCGACGCCCGTGTGCAGAAAGCCATCCACCGCTTCCAAACCGAAGAGGAAGTTGAGCGCGTGGTGAACCTTTCCCGCAAGCATGGCTATCGGTCCATCAACTTCGACCTGGTGTACGGGTTGCCGTTTCAAACGCCCGAGAGCATGCAGCAAACCCTCGATGCTGTTGCCCGGCTGCGCCCCGACCGCATCGCCTTTTACTCTTACGCACACGTGCCATGGCTGAAGCCCGGTCAAAGACAGTTTACCGAAATGGATTTGCCGGAGCCCGAGTTAAAGAGGGCCTTGTATGAGATGGGTTTGTCGCAATTTGAAAAAGCCAATTACCATGAAGTAGGCATGGACCATTTTGCCCTTCTCGAAGACCCGTTGTTTGAGGCCGCAGGCAAGGGTTTGCTCAATCGTAATTTTATGGGTTACACCACTTCGAGGAGCCGTTTGCTCATTGGCCTTGGTGTAAGCGCCATTTCAGATGCCTGGTCGGCATACATCCAAAACGAAAAAACCGTAGAAGCCTACACCGAACGGGTTAACAGAGCTGAACTTCCGTTTTTTAAGGGGCATCTGCTCACGCAAGAGGACATGATTTTACGAGGACACATCTCGCGTTTGATGTGCCGGTTCGAAACCCGTTGGGAAAACCCACTCCGCCAGTGTGATGCCTGGTTTGAGGGTTTAAACCGGTTGGATGACTTTGTAGATGATGGCTTGATCGAGCTTAATCCTTACCACTTAAAGGTTTTACC
>CANHCM010000318.1 GCA_947459155.1 Bacteroidota bacterium
GCCATTCACGGCGCTAATTATGTGAGCCAATCGACCCTTTTTCCCCAACAACTTGCTCAAGCCGCCACATTTAATCCCGATTTGGCCTTTCAGGCTGCGGAGGTGACGGCTTATGAGACCCGTGCGGCCGGCATGACCTGGAACTTCTCACCGGTGCTTGATGTGGCTCGTAATCCGCTGTGGTCGAGGGTGTTTGAAACCTTTGGCGAAGACGCCCTGGTCTGTTCCCGCTTTGGTGAGGCGGCCATTCGCGGCTATCAGGGTACAGGCATGCCCATCGACAATTTGCATGTGGCGGCCTGCATGAAACACTTTCTCGCCTATGGCGGCCCCCGAACCGGTAAAGACCGAACGCCGACCTACCTTTCTGAAATTCAACTGCGCGAGATCTATCTTCCGCCTTTCAAAAAAGCCATCGAAACCGGAGCCTTAACCGTGATGATTAACTCCGGCGAAATCAATGGAGTTCCGGTGCATGCCGATAAACGCATTTTAACCACCCTGCTGCGCGACGAACTCAAGTTTGAAGGCGTGGCGGTGACCGACTGGGAAGATGTCATCAAACTGCACCTAAACCACCGTGTAGCGCCCAATTTAAAAGAAGCCACTTTTATGGCGGTAGAAGCCGGCATCGACATGTGCATGGTGCCGAACGATTACGATTTTACGAAGCTGCTCATCGAGCTCGTCAAGGAAGGGCGCATCAGCGAATCGCGTCTCGATGTTTCGGTTCGGCGAATCCTGATGCTCAAGAAAAAGCTTGGCATTCTGAAAAGCGTATCGGTTCCGAACCTGCAGCAATACCCTAAGTTTGGGTCATCAGCGCACCGCGCCATGGCCCGAAAAACGGCCGAAGAGTCGATCACCTTGCTCGAAAACCGCAACAGCACTCTGCCCCTAAAGGCGAATCAGAAAATTTTTGTCACAGGTCCGGCTGCCAACTCGCTGAGTATGCTCAATGGCGCCTGGACACGCACCTGGCAAGGCGTAGATACAATTTGGGACGATCCATCGAACAACACCATTTACGAAGCCATGCGGGCCGCTATTCCCGGCCTCAGTTATGCAAAAGGGTGCAGCCTCGACAGTTTACTCAATGTTGAGGAGGCCCTGCGCCTGGCCAGCCAAAGCGATGTAATTGTGGCCTGCATGGGCGAGAAGCCATCTACCGAAAAACCCGGCGATATCGACGATTTGGCTCTGCCGCGTGCACAACTCGACTACGTGAAAGCCCTCCTGAAAACCGGAAAACCGGTAGTGCTGGTTTTGGTAGAAAATAGGCCACGCCTGGTGAACGAAGTGGCCGACCAGTGTGCTGCAGTGATCATGGCCTACCAGCCGGGCGATACCGGAGGCGATGTGCTCGTCGATATCCTGTTGGGCAAGGTTAACCCGAGCGGAAAACTCCCAATTACCTACCCGCGCTTCAACCACAGCCTGATGTGGTACGACCATAAATACACCGAAACCTTCGACACCCAGTTTGGCAATAAAGCCTTCAATCCGCAGTGGGAATTCGGCCATGGTTTGTCGTACAGCGAGATTCGTTATGCCAACCTGAAGTTGAGCTCGCCCAACCTTATCAAAGGCGATAGTTTGACTGTTGAAGTAAGTGTGAGCAACTTGTCTAACCGTGAGGCCAAAGAAACCTTGCTGTTGTTTACCCGCGACCATTTTGCTTCCATCACACCATCGGTGAAAAAGCTGCGCGATTTTAGTAAAGTTACCCTCAAGCCCGGCGAAACCCAAACGCTGCGTTTTAGCCTCAAGGCAGAAGACCTGAGTTTTGTAGGCGCCGATGGAGCATTGATTACCGAGCCCGGCGATTTCGACATTCAGATCGGGCCATTAACAACCACCTTTAAATACGTGCTGAAATGAAAATTTGTGCTGGAATTTTTACTGTGCTGCTGCTTGGTATTCTTGCCGGCTGTAAGCAATCAGACCCTGAGGATGTCTTGGGTCGAACCAAAGATGTGGTGACCTTTTCGGGCCGCAAATGGGACATCAAAACCGGCTTTAATGGCCCGGGGCCTAACACGTTCTCGAACCATTACGACAATGTTTGGGTCGACGAGAAAGGGTATTTACACATGGCCATCCGCAAGCACGACGATGGCAATTGGTATTCGTCGGAAGTGGTTTCACAAGACAACCTCGGTTACGGAACCTATGTGTTTACCGTGCAGGGTAATCCACTCGAGTTTGCCAGCAATGTGGTGTTGGGTTTGTTCACCTGGGACAATAACACCTTTTTTGAGCAGGCCAACAGCGAGGTCGATATTGAGTTCTCCAAGTGGGGCGTCGAAACCGATCGCAATCCGCTCACCACCTCTGTTCAGCCCGTTTGGTTTGGCCAGCATTACCCCGAGCGTAGCTTCCAGCATGTCGTTGATTCAACGCTCATTCAGGGCGTATCTACACATCTTTTTACCTGGACCGACACCCTGATTACCTGGAAGAGCTTCCGCGGCGAAGATTGGCGCAATGCCGCCCCATTCAGCACCTGGCAGTTCGATCTCGATCACCCGGCACGCATCAAATACGAAAACGGGCTCCAATCGCAGCCAATCGTAATTCCGGCTCCGGGCGCAACCACCAATGCGCGAATCAACTTCTGGACCCTCACCAACATCGCCCAGGGCCCCAGCAACGGCCTTGAACACGAAATTGTGATACGCAAGTTCGAATACCTGCCTTTGTAGCTAGGGCCTTCACTTAGGGCCTACTGAAAAAGTCAGAAATGCATCAGATGCTAGGCGACAAGGCGAAGCTGTATACGAATACCGCGAGCCGCGGGCAACGAAGCAGATGGTGTATTTCTGGCTAACGAAAACATTTCGAGTTTACAACATCATCTGCACAGGAATTGAGAAAATAGGGCTTAAAACTTTGCAATTGAATCAGTTCAAATAGTTGCTAAACCGCTTACAATAAATTCATTGAGTGTTTTTCAGTAGGCCCTACTTAAACCTGTTTTGTGTAGCGTTTGGGCGCATGCCTCGCTCAGCCTCTCGGTGTATTGAGGCTGTATCGCCGGGCA
>CANHCM010000319.1 GCA_947459155.1 Bacteroidota bacterium
AACGCCAATGGCCGACATCATGACCTCTGCCCGTGGTGTGACTCCTCGCGAGAGCGAAATCATTCAGGCTGAAGTTGAGCGCATCTACGACAACTTCATCACCCGCGTTTCAGAAGGCCGTGGCATTCAAAAAGATCAGGTTGATTCTATCGCTCAGGGCCGCGTGTGGACCGGCGTTGATGCCAAGCGAATCGGGTTGATTGACGTATTTGGCGGTTTAGAAACAGCCATTGAAATTGCGGCCAAAAAGGCCAAACTTGAAACGTATCGATTGAGTGTAATGCCGGTGAGAGAAGACCCCTTCTCGCGCGTGCTGAAGCGTTTAGGTGGAGCCAGCGAAAAAGCGGTGCTCGAGAAAACCCTCGGGCCATCGTACACCTATTACCAGCAAATGAACAGACTGATGAATATGAAGTCTTATCAAGCCAGAATGCCTTACCAAATTGAGGTTTATTAAGTTTGATGAGCTTCCTGAAAACGCCCGGAATTTCTCTTTCCGGGCGTTTTTTTTTTGGCGAAACATGCAAGGTGTAGGGTTATCTTGCACCCATGAGTAACAAAGAACTTGCGCGCCATCTTCGCTTGCTGTCGGCCCTCATGGAACTCCATGAAGAGAACCCGTTCAAAATTAAATCGGTCCAAAATGCCGCCTTTCAAATCGACCGCAGTCAGGTAGCACTACGCGAACTCGATGAAGCCGGTATACTTGCATTGCCCGGTGTGGGAAAAAGTATCGCCACCAAAATTATCCAGTTGTTGGCCGGCAACACCGATCCCGAATTGGATGCACTCCTTCAAAAGACTCCGGTGGGTGTTGTTGAAATGCTCGGCATCAAAGGAATTGGTCCAAAGAAAGTAGCTCAACTGTGGAAGGAACTGGAAATCGAAAGTCCGGGAGAACTACTGTACGCCTGCAACGAAAACAGGTTGATTGAACTGAAAGGTTTTGGAGCCAAAACGCAGGATTTGATCAAGTCGGCCCTGGAGTTCCGGTTTAGCAATTCAGGAAAAATGCTGTTTGCCGACTCCGACTACCAGGCCTCGTTGTTCGAAGACCACCTCCGCACTTATTTTCCTCAAGCCCGCATCGAACGCACAGGAGCCCTTCGGCGTGAAGAAAATGTGGTTGACCGTTTAAGCTTTCTGATGGCGACTTTGCCGCCCGACTGGAAAAAAACCCTTGCTGAAAGCGGGTTTTCAATCAACGATGGGCTTACACCCATGGAGGTGAATTCGGCCGAGGGCCTCGTGTTTTACCTGTATTTATGCACCGGTGAAAACTGGGGTCTGGAGCAAATCCGGCAGACCGGACCGGAAGCTTTCGTGGAATCGCTGCTAAGCACGGGCAATCTACCCACTGAGGTTTCTTCGGAAGAAGCCGTTTTTGCTACCCTGAAACAGCCATACATCAATCCGGCACTACGGAACTGGCCGCTTGAAAAAGCCCTCGAGCTCTCGGCTAAACCACTGGCCGACTTGTCGGATATCCGCGGAATACTCCACAACCACAGCACCTGGAGCGATGGAGCCGACACGCTCAAAACCATGGCCGATACCTGCAAAGCAATGGGAATGGCTTACTTTGGAATTTGCGACCACAGCAAAAGCGCCTTCTACGCCGGAGGCCTGAGTGCGGAGAGAGTCTTGGCTCAACATAAGGAGATTGATGAACTGAATAAAGCCTATTCGGCTGATGAATTTCGCATTTTCAAAGGCATAGAATCGGATATTCTCAATGATGGCAGTCTCGATTACCCTGACGAAATCCTCCAGCAATTCGATTTCATAGTGGCCTCGGTACATTCGGTGCTCAGGATGGACGAACAACGCGCCACTGCGAGGCTGATCAAGGCCATCGAAAACCCATACACCACCATTTTAGGCCACCCCAGCGGAAGACTCTTGCTATCGAGGGCGGCCTACCCTTTGGATTATCCAAAAATTATTGATGCCTGTGCGGCCAACAAGGTGGCGATTGAGCTCAATGCCAATCCTTACCGGCTCGACATCGACTGGCAGTGGATTCCGTTGTGCATGGAAAAAGGAGTAATGATTTCGGTAAATCCAGATGCTCATAGAAAAGAGGGCCTTACCGACATTGCTTTTGGGATGAAAGCTGCGCGTAAAGGTGGGCTCAAGCCTGAGTTTTTGTTGAATGGACTTGAGTTAAAGGACTTCACAAAATATCTTCAATTGAAAAAATAATTGTTTTCGCAATTCCAGCATTCGTAGTAGGTTTGCATAGAGGCCAAGTATGTCGTTAATCAATTCAATCGTTTCCTGGGTAATGAAACAGCGGATCCATCAGATCGGCTTGTTTTTAAAGTATCCGCATGAAGTGCAGAACGAGTGGTTTAGGAAACTGCTGCAAAGCGCTAAAGACACCGAAATTGGGAGGCGTTACGATTTCGCCGGCATTAAATCGTACGAAAGCTTCCGCGATCGGGTGCCAATTCACGATTACGAAGCCTTAAAGCCTTTCATTGAGCGGATGATGATGGGCGAGCAAAACGTATTGTGGTCGACCGAAATCCGTTGGTTTGCCAAGTCATCCGGAACCACTTCCGACAAGAGCAAATTCATTCCCCTCAGCCAGGAAGCTTTGGAAGAATGCCATTTTAAAGGCGGGAAAGACATGCTGGCTATGTATTGCAACAACTATCCTGAAACCCGCATATTTTCCGGAAAGGGTCTCACGCTTGGAGGTTCTCACCAGATTAACATAAAGTCGGGAAACACCTGGTTTGGCGATTTGAGCGCCATCATCATGGAGCATTTACCGGTTTGGGTAGAATACATGCGCACTCCCGATTTGAGCATCGCGTTGATGAGTGAGTGGGAAAGCAAACTGGAGCGCATCGCGCATCACACCATTGAGGAAGATGTGACCAACCTGGCCGGTGTGCCAAGCTGGATGCTGATTTTATTGCAACGCATCCTTGAAATTCGGGGCACCGACAACGTACTTGATATTTGGCCAAACCTCGAACTGTTCATGCACGGAGGTGTGAGTTTCACGCCCTACCGCGAA
>CANHCM010000320.1 GCA_947459155.1 Bacteroidota bacterium
CACTGGTGGCCATGAAAATCGCCGAGCTGGGATTGTAGCCGTTGTCGCGCCAATTTACGGTGTACCAGGTATTGTCGGCAAGCGTGATGGCATTATCGGGACCGCTGTTGTACTGGTAATTCTGAAGTGTGTTCACGGTAACATTCACACCGGCCCACTTGTTTCCGTAAGGATTCCCGGTAGAGCCACTGGTGAACAGGAAGGTGTAGTCGCCGGCATCCACATCGCCTGTATCGGCGGCGTGAATCACGGTTTGCCAGCGGCGTGTTCCGGTGGTAATCAGGCGCACCTGGCCATCCTGAACCTGCGTTTCGCTGCCAAAAACCGAGCCTGCCGCGGGCGGATTGGTAAAGCCATTCCATGTGCCCGGCAAGTTCAAGCCCTCAGGCTGAAAAATCTGAGCCCTGAGTTCTACACCCAAACAGCTGATTAATGCCATCACCAATAAACACAAGGTGCTCCGGCGAATTCTTGAGTTAATACCCTTCATCTTCGTTCGTTTTAGTAGTGTCAAAAATACACTATCTATCTAAATGAAGGTAAGGCTGACTAATTTTGAGGTATGGAAATTAACCTGACCACCCCTGCCCTGCTCTTCCCGGCCATCTCGCTGCTCCTGCTCGCCTTCACCAACCGATTCCTGGCTCTTGCAGCGCTCATTCGCGGTTTGCGCAAGCAGTATGATGTTGATCACGACCGTGGATTGCTCGCACAAATTCAAAACCTGAATAAACGGGTGCTGCTCATTCGAAACATGCAGGCTTTTGGCATTGCCAGCTTGTTGGTTTGTGTGGTGTGCATGTTTGCGCTGTTCCTTAACGAAGCCTTGGTGGGTAAACTTTTGTTTGGACTGAGCCTGGTGCTGATGATGATTTCCTTAACCCTCTCGCTTCGCGAAATTCTCATTTCAGTAAATGCCCTCCGACTCGAATTGTCGAAAACCCTCGAAGAAAGCAGTAGTGGAGAAAAATCAGCCTGAGTTCTTACTCGGTAACCACCACCGAACCAATGTGGTCGTTCTGGTTACCGATCTTGTCGTAATACCGAACCTTACACACATATTGGTCTAACGGAACCGGCTTGCCCATATACGTTCCGTCCCAACCCTTATTCCAATCGTCGGAATAGAAGATTTGATTGCCCCAACGGTCGAAAATCCGCATTTCAAAGCCGTTTGGCGACAATCCGGTGGCCTTGGGCATGAAGGTGTCGTTCAATCCATCGTCGTTAGGCGTAAATGCCTTTGGAATGTAGAAGGCCGTAAAGCCGCCAATATGTATGGTTTGGATGGCCATATCTTTACAGCCATTGGCATTCGTTACTTCAAGGCTTACTTCAAAATAGCCGGTGTCCTGATAAGTATGCATGGCATTGGGCACAAATACCATACTCTGCGAAGGATCACCAAAGTGATACGAATAGGTGCTCGCCCCAACACTCTGGTTTTGGAAATAAACCTGAGGGAAGTCTAAGGTGGTTTCGTTGGGCGAAGCCGAGAAGGCCGCTACCGGATTGGCAAAAACCTCAATAACAGGAGACCAGCTTATCGACCGCTTGCAACCATTCGAATCCTGAACAACGAGCTGCACCGAATAAATTCCGGGTAAGTCGAAGCAAGGAAGGGCCTGCTCGGTATTTGCGGTGAGTCCGTTGCTGAAACTCCACTGCCAACTGTTGGCTTGTGGAGAAATGGCATAAATCTTCGCGCAGAAAGGAGCACAACCGCTGGTATCATCGGCTACTATTGCCAAATCGGGAACCGGATTCACCTCCACAAACACCGAGCGTGTTCCGCTACAACCCGTTGAATCGGTTACCGTTACCGTGTAGAACCCGCTGGCCATTGGATTAACACCGATACTGGCTCCAAGCGGTCCGTGCAGCCACTCGTAAATGTACTGATTGTGAATGCCATTGGCCGAAGCGGTGAGTATGGTCTGCTCGCCTGCACACAGTACGGTATCGCCCTCAATAAAGATATCGAAGGCCGGAGTTGAACTCAGCTCGGCCGAAGCCTGCCTGCTGCAACCATTTGCATCAATTACGTTCACTACATATTCAGCGGGTGGTAATCCTGCGATAGCAGGCGAAATTGAGCCATTGCTCCACTGGAAACTGTATGGTGAGGTGCCGCCTGAAACAACCGTATTGATGGATCCATCAGGTAAACCGTCGCAGCCGGGCTGGTCGATCACCAACGACAAACTCAATATGTCGGGCTCTGTAAGCACTTGAGAAACCTGCACACTGCAACCGTTGGCATCGGTAATGGTACACTGGTAGCTGCCCGCCGCCAGGTTATTGTTGTTCTGGGTTTGAGCCCCGTTCGACCACTGATAACTGTAGGGTTGAGTACCGCCGCTCACACTTAAGAAAATTCTTCCATTACCGGCACCATTACACGTTAAATGCTGTGGTGTTGTAGTAACTACTAAAGCCAGTGGTTGGTTAATGGTGAAGTTGGCCGTGGTGCTGCAACCGGCATTGTCGATCACCTGCATCGAATAGGTTCCGGAAGGCAAACTGGCGGGTATGCTCGACTGAAGACCTTGTCCCCACTGATACTGATATGGTGCAGTACCGCCGCTCACAGTTAAATACACACCTCCATCGCCGGCGTTGAAACAAGAGGCATGACGAACAGAATCGACCACCACCACGATTGGCGGCGCGGCATTTAGGGTTACCGAAGTGCTGGCTTGACAGTTGTTTTGGTCGGAAACCTGAACGGTGTAGGTTCCTGGATTTAAATTACCGGCTACAGAACTGTTTAATCCCGCAATCTCGTTCCATGTGTAGTTGTACGGTGCGGTACCTCCACTCACCTGCAAGCTGATGTTTCCGCTGCTGGCTCCGCAATCGCCGGGCGATGCTGTAGTCAGGATGAGGATGGGTTGAGCAGGTTGGCTAACCTCAACCGTATCCATAAGCACACAGCCGTTGGCATCGGTAATTTCAAACGGATACCATCCGGCCGTTAGGCCAGAAAGCTGGAAGGCTGTTGCCCCGGTTTCCCAGGCAATTTGTAA